>NZ_JAUBQE010000117.1:0-4304 GCF_036701115.1 Microcoleus sp. Pol1C5
CTGTGAGATTGCCGTTGCGATTGTTGCCTCAAGAGTTGACTTCGGCAATCAATTTAAAGTCAACTGTTTTGGTAGGGTCTTTAAACCCCTCAAATGATACCGTCCCGTCTCTCGAAGGCTTGCACGTTTTAGTTGTAGACGATCAGATCGATACCCGGGAACTCTTAGAATTTGTGCTAGAAAGCTACGGGGCGGAGGTTTCGACGGTGGAATCTGCCAGAAGTGCGCTCGTTGCTATGAAGGAAAACCCCGGCAGATATGACGTACTAATCTCGGATATCGGAATGCCAGAGGATAATGGGTATTTCTTAATTCGAGAAGTGCGAGCTCTTGCAGCAGAAGCCGGAGGAGAAATCCCAGCCGTTGCCCTGACTGCTTATGCGAGCGATCGAGAACGCTCTAGAGCGATCGAAGCCGGTTTTCAAATGCATATATCCAAACCTGTCCAGCCCGATCAAATAGCATTAATAGTTGCCAATTTAGCGGGAAGATATTAATTTTTTTGGAGTTTAGATTTATGATGTTTGAGATTAAATTAGGCAGTTAAAATCTTGTCCCCCCCCTTATTAAGGGGGGATCGGATTCTATGGGGAATCATAAAAAATTGGTATTACGTAGAAACCTGTTTTTTCTGCAAAAAAAAATTGCCGACAAAAAAAGGATAAAAAAACAGATTTATTCCGTATTTTTACATAAATCCTATAATCGCTATCACACTGCGCCTAATCCTTAAGACGGTTGCACCATGCGAGTAACTCAAGGTGAAATTACAATAGTCCGCATGACATTGTTCGAGGCTGACGATATTGGTTGGCTGCGAATAAGTGCGGTTTAAGTGGATCTTATGAACTTATTTCCACAAAATACACGATAATAGATCGCGCCAGCTACCATCGACATGAAACCATCAGCAAAAAACGATGCCCCCTTTCCGATAGTTGGGATTGCCGCCTCAGCAGGAGGGTTGGAAGCATTTAGGGGGTTACTGAGCAATTTACCTGCAGATACGGGTATGGCGTTTGTGCTGATTCAGCATTTAGCGCCCGATCACAAGAGTATGCTCGCCGAGATTCTCGCGAGAGTCACGGAAATGCCTGTTAGTGAGGCAGAAGACGGCATGGCTGTAGAGCAGAATCAAGTCTACGTCATTGCGCCCAACACCAAGATGGTGCTGTCTAAAGGCGTGCTGCAACTATCACCCCGCGAGAAGGTTTATGGCAAATATATGCCGGGAGATGCGTTTTTTACGTCATTGGCAACCGATCGCGGACACAAAGCGATCGGCGTAGTATTATCCGGGGGAGACGGAGACGGTTCACAGGGGCTGAGGGCAATAAAAGCAGCCGGAGGCATGACTTTTGCTCAATGTGAAGACACGGCAAAATTCGATAGTATGCCGAATACCGCTGTTGCCACAGGGAATGTCGATTTCATTCTGCCACCGGAAAAAATTGCCGAGGAACTGGCAAATTATAGTCGCAGCCCCCTTCTCTCTTCCACGATTTCTCTGAAAAAAGTTGAGGAATCCCCCCAACAGGCAGATGCCCTGGCAACTATTTTTGCGCTGCTCAAATCGAGCGCAGGCGTTGATTTTAGACACTATAAACCCACGACGATCGCTCGGCGCATCCAGCGGCGGATGGTGTTGTACAAGCTGGAAAGCTTGGAAGATTACGCCCAAAACCTCCGAGAAAATTTGGCTGAAGTCAAAGCTTTATATGAAGAAATCCTGATCCACGTTACCAGTTTCTTCCGCGATCCCGAAGTATTTGAAAAGTTAAAAGAGCTGGTTTTCCCCACAATTACCCAAAATAAATCGGCAAACGATCCGATTCGGATTTGGGTGGCGGGATGTTCCACAGGTGAAGAAGTTTATTCGATAGCCATGTGCTTGTTAGAGTTTTTGAGCGATCGAATCACCCAGCCGCCGATCCAGATTTTTGCTACCGACATTAGCGAAAACGCGATCGCCAAAGCGAGGTCTGGTTTCTACTTAGAAAACCAGATGGTAGACGTTTCACCAGAACGGCGTACTCGCTTCTTTGTTCGCGCCGAACAAGCAGACGGTTATAGAATCTGCAAGGCAGTCCGCGAACTGTGTGTATTTGCCCGACAAGACTTAGGCAGCGACCCGCCTTTTTCCAATGTCGATTTAGTTAGCTGTCGCAATGTAATGATCTACTTGGCAGAGCCATTGCAAAAAAGAGTGATGCCGACTTTTCATTACAGTCTTAACCCAACAGGCTTTCTCCTGTTAGGCACTTCTGAGAGTACCGGAAAATTTTCAGACTTGTTTACTTCAGTGGATAAAAAGTGTAAAGTTTATGCGAAAAAGTTGACTGCGAGTCGCCCCTCTTTTGCGTTTACGCGGAATTCCTATCCCGTCGCTAAAGCTGCTCAACAGCAGGGAGCGAATGAAGAAAAGTTGATAAATAGCTTTGACTTGCAGCGAGCAACTGACCAACTGATCGTGAATCGATATTCCCCACCAAGTGTGGTTGTCAACGAGCAGATGAAAATCATGCAAGTGCGGGGAGACATCGATCCTTACTTGAGAGTGGCAGCCGGAACGCCCGACTTAAACTTGCTGACTATGGCAAGAGAAGGCTTGATTGTTGAGCTGCGGACTGCGATTTCTCAGGCACAAATGCAAAACGTTACTGTTAGGAAAGAAAGGGTATCGGTGGCAGCGGGGGGACGATATAATATCGTCAATATTGAGGTGATACCGTTCCCGTCACACCCCGCCGCAGCACGCTATTTTTTGGTGCTATTTGAAGACGCTTTACCCGGAGCACTCAACTTCGGCACGCTCTCTTCTGAAAGCTCCGATCGAGGTGATTTAGATCCTGAAATTAAACTGCTGAGGCAGGCACTTGCCAGCGCTAACGAAGAAAAAATGGCGGCTCAAGCGCATCTGCAAGCGCTGCTCCTAGAGCAGGAAATTCTCAACCAAGACCTCACAATTGCGAACGAAGAAATCCTATCGAGCAACGAGGAGTTGCAAAGCACCAATGAGGAGCTAGAAACTGCCCAAGAAGAGATTCAAGCCACTAACGAGGAACTCACCACTACTAACGATGAACTTCGCAATCGAAATTTTGAACAGCAGCAGCTCAATAACGATCTGACAAATTTGCTTGCTAGTATTAATATCCCAGTCTTAATGCTGGCAAACGATTTACAGATTCGACGATTTACGCCAACGGCTCAGGAAGTTTTTAATCTGATTCCGACAGATATTGGACGGCCTTTTAACGATATTCGCTCGGCTCTTGATGTTCCTGATTTGTCAGGGATGATTTTGGAGGTGATTCGTACTCTCCAGACGAAAGAACAAGAAGTTCAAACTTTATCGGGATATTGGTACAACCTCCGCATTCGTCCTTACCGCACAGCGGAAAACAGGATTGACGGTGTGGTAATAGTTTTGCTCGATATTGATGCTCTTAAACGCAGTGCCACAACCTTGGAGGAGGCCCGAAGCTACGCTGAAACCATCGTGGAAACTGTGCAAACGCCTTTAGTCGCGCTAGATGCTGATTTGCTAGTGAATAAAGCAAATCGAGCGTTCTATAAAACGTTTCAGGTTTCACAGTCAGAAACAACAAAATGTTCGCTGTTTGAGCTAGGCAACGGGCAGTGGAATATCCCTGAATTGCGATCGATATTGGAAGATATTCTGGTTAGTGATGTTGAGCTTCAAAACTTTGAGTTGGAACACGTTTTTGAGCAGATAGGGCAGAAAACTATGCTGCTCAATGCTTGTAAACTTCAACGAGAAGACCGAGCTTTAATGATTCTGTTGTCGATCGAGGATATCACAGAGCGCAAGCAGTTTGAGACAGAGCGATCGCAGTTATTGGAGCAGGAACAGTTGGCCCGCCAACAAGCAGAAACCGCTAACCGTGCTAAAGATGAATTTCTCGCGAATCTCTCCCACGAACTCCGCAATCCCCTGACTCCGATCCTGGGGTGGGCAAACATCCTGCGTACCGGCGTGCTTAAGGAAGCAGCAGCGGATCGCGCTCTAGAGGTGATCGAGCGCAGCGCGCAGACGCAATCTCAGTTAATCGAAGATATCCTGGATATTGCCAGGATTACCAATGGGAAGCTGGCTCTTAATATCAATTGGATCGATCTGGTTGTGGTGGTGCAAGCTGCGCTCGATGTGGTTCAATTATCAGCCGCAGCAAAAAACATTGAAATTGTTTCGCAGTTGAGTGATGCGACTGTTTTAGGTGATGCTGCTCGCTTGCAGCAAGTTGTGTGGAATCTTCTGTCTAATGCCATTAAGTTTACTC
>NZ_JAUBQE010000050.1:0-63195 GCF_036701115.1 Microcoleus sp. Pol1C5
GCGACGGAACCTTCACGTCTGGGTCTGCTCAGATAGGTATTAATGTCACCAATCAGCCGCCGCAGGCAAATAGCGACCGTTACAACACTCCCCACGACAAGACACTCAATGTCGTATTCCCCGGAGTTCTGGCCAATGACATCGACCCCGACGGCGACCCCTTAAGTGCCACACTGCTATCAGTCCCCACTAACGGCAAGGTCAATTTCAACCCTAACGGTTCCTTTAGCTATACTCCCAATCCGGGTTTTGTCGGCTTGGAGGAATTCAGCTACAGCGTCAGCGACGGAACCTTCACGTCTGGGTCTGCTCAGATAGGTATTAATGTCACCAATCAGCCGCCGCAGGCAAATAGCGACAATTACAAAACCCTGCACGATCAAGCCATCAACGTGCCAGTTGCGACAGGAGTTTTAGCAAACGATAGCGACTTAGACGGTGATTTATTGACTGCAACTAAAGTCACAAATCCCAACAATGGTACTCTCGGATTGAATAATGATGGTTCGTTTATTTATACTCCGAATCCTGGATTTGTTGGACTCGATAGCTTCACTTATAGTGTCAGCGACGGGATTGCTACCCTACCACCAATTGTGGCAAATATCAATGTCACTAACAATCCGCCGATCGCACAACCCGATACCTATACCACCAGTGCCGGCAAAGCCCTCAGCGTAACAGTGCCGGGAGTTTTAGCCAACGACTCAGACGCGGACTTTGACACGCTGACTGCTGCGCTGGCCGCAAATCCGACGCAAGGGTCGATCGCCCTCAACAAAGACGGTTCTTTCACTTATACTCCTAACGCTGGCTTTTCTGGAACAGACACCTTTACCTACACAGTCAGCGACGGGATAGTTAACTCTGCATCGGCTACCGTAACTGTAAACGTCAACAATAACCCGCCTGTTGCGAATTCTGACACCTATACTACTCCTTTTAATACGGGTCTCAACGTGACGGGTTTGGGAGTCTTAATCAACGATACAGACCCGGAAAACGACCCGCTGACTGCGATTCTGGTGACAAATCCGGCTACAGGGTCGCTCGCCCTCAACCAAGACGGTTCCTTCAGTTACACTCCGAATGCTGGTTTTGCAGGGACAGACTCTTTTACCTACAAAGCTAATGACGGGAAAGCTGATTCTGCGATCGTCACGGCAAGCATTGTTGTCAATAACCCTCCGACTCCGACTCCAACTCCAACTCCCACGGAAACTCCAACTCCAACTCCCACGGAAACTCCGACGCCGACTCCCACGGAAACTCCGACTCCGACTCCCACGGAAACTCCGACGCCGACTCCCACCGAAACTCCGACGCCGACACCTACGGGAACTCCGACACCGACACCTACGGGAACTCCGACGCCGACACCTACGGGAACTCCGACACCGACACCTACGGGAACTCCGACACCGACACCTACGGGAACTCCGACACCGACACCGTCACCTACGGAAACTCCGACTCCGACACCTACGGGAACTCCGACGCCCACTCCCACGGAAACTCCAACGCCCACTCCCACGGAAACTCTAACGCCCACTCCCACGGAAACTCCAACGCCCACTCCCACGGAAACTCCGACGCCCACTCCCACGGGAACTCCAACGCCAACGGGAACTCCAACGCCAACGGGAACTCCAACGCCAACGGGAACTCCGACTCCAACGGGAACTCCGACTCCAACGGGAACTCCGACTCCGACGGGAACTCCGACTCCGACTCCGACGGGAACTCCGACTCCGACGGGAACTCCGACTCCGACTCCGACGGGAACTCCAGACGATCGCGATTGCATTTGCGAACAGATTACCCTACCCGCGATCGGTTCGATTCCGGGTCCTAATTCAGTCGATCGCACTTTCAACGGCACTGACGGCGACGACTTCCTCACTGCCAGCAATCTCAACGACGCTATCAACGGTTTCAACGGCAACGACATTCTGCTGGGCGAACAAGGCAACGACAATATTTACGGAGGACGGCCCAACAATATCCCCCTTGGCCCGAATGCAGACAGAGACTTGCTGTTTGGTGGCCGTGGCAATGATTACCTCAACGGCCACGCCGGCAACGATCTCATTTTTGCGGGTAAGGGCGATGATCTGGCGATCGGTGGCAAAGACGATGACTTGATTTGGGGTGACAAGGGCAATGACACTCTGGTTGGTGCTCAGGGTAACGACTGCTTGTTTGGAGGCAGTTTTTACCCGTCTAGCCCTGACTCGAATGGACGCGATTTGCTGTTTGGCGGTGCGGGTAACGACTTCTTGAACGGGGGAAATGCTGCGGATACTCTCAGCGGCGGCGAGGGCAATGATACTGTTTATGGCGGCAAGGGCAATGACGTTCTGATGGGGGGTACTGGCAACGATCTGTTGTTGGGCGATCGCGGCAGTGATAGCATTTGCGGCGACGACGGGGACGATACTATTTTAGGAGACAGTGCGATCGACTTTAACGGCGAGCCTGATTCCCTGTGCGGCGGTGCTGGCAACGATCTGATGTTTGGAAGCGGCGGTAGTGACAAGCTATGTGGCGAGGAGGGCAACGATACTCTCTATGGGGGTAAAGGCGACGATTGTCTGATAGGGGGTTTGGGCAACGATATTCTCAGCGGCGACATTGGGCGCGATCGCTTTGTTTTAACAGCAGGTGAAGGCAGCGATCAAATTACTGATTTCACAAAAGGTGAAGATTTGCTGGTGTTAGCGGGCGGTCTAACTTTTGCTCAACTTAGTATTACCCAAAACGCTACTGCAGCTTTCATCAGGATTGGTGAAAACGGTCAATTGTTGGCTGCTTTAAATGGAGTTCAAGCTAGTGCGATCGGTGTGAATGATTTTACTATCTTCGGGTAAGCACAAATTAATTAACTAAGGTGCGTACTCCGCACCTAATACCATTTTTTTAAAGATGTGATAGACTTGTGTTAAAAGTAAAGGAGAGAATTACAATGTCTGGTCCTCCTCATATAAAGATTACCGAATCTGTAGAAAATTTACGAGAAATCCTCAAACAGCTTGCAAAGAATCCTAGCTTATAACAAAGTTCAAATGCTTTATTTATTTTAGTCAAAGCAAGTAGAAACTGTGCGAGAAGTCTCGGCAGTTTTAGGTAAAAGTGAGGCAACAATTCATCGCGGGCTCTCTCAATATAAAAAGGGCGGTCTGGAAAATTTGTTAAAAAATCGGCAGGTTTTTGGCCAAAAAAGTTTTCAGTTGAAATAGCAGCTTCATTGCAACAAGAGTTGAGAGACCCTCCCAGATTTCGGAGTTACCAAGAAGTTCATCTCTGGCTCTGGTTGATTAAAGGAATAGCCAGTAGTTACCAGGCTGTGTATTCTTTAGTGAAAGGTGAATTAAAAAGTAAATTAAAAATTCCAAGACCTCGCAGTATTTCTCAGAAATCTACGGCAATTAATGAATTTAAAAATAACTTGCATCAACAGATAAAAGCTTTACTAGACAAAGCTTTACCTCAAGTAAACAAATATAAAAAAGTCAATTATTGGTGAGCGTGATGAAACTCGTCTAGGGCTGCATACAATTCGTCGGCGTAAGCTGACGCTTTCCGGCGTAAAGCCCCGAGGAAAGCATCAATGGAAGTTTGAGTGTTTTTGGCTGTATGGGGCAGTATCGAGCGCAAAAGAGAAAATTTTTTTTGGGAGTTTTCGCATTTAGACAAAGTTTGTTTTGAAGCATAGTTACAATTTTTGTCAATCCAATATCCTGCTGAATTACACATCATTCAAGTGGATAACGCACGACTCTCATAATTTAGGATCATCTGAATTACCAGACAATATTATTTTACTATTTCAGCCTCCGGCCTGTCCAGAAGTAAATCCCACAGAAAGAGTGTGGGAATATCTAAAAAATTCGGCGTTGCTGAATTACGGTATGATACGGGCAAAAATACGAGAGGGAACCCGAAAATGATTTTTGAGATTTTGATGGGGAATTGGAACATCTCCAAATTTTAGATAATGAATTAGTAATTTAATTGAATACCCTAGCATTTTTTCACATTTAGAATAACAAAGAGTTTTTCTTTTTAGGCGAGCCAAGTAATGTCTGAGTCTTGTATTTTCACCTTCAACTGCAAGTCATATAGGTTTTGCTAATAATCTGGTCTCCCTCCGGGATAAAATTTGGGTAAACTTTCCAGCCATCTGTCACATAAAAATAGCATTTCCATTTACTAACTGTCGCCCATAGTGGTTCAAAAGTTTGGGCGCTATGGGATCCTAAAACCCATCCTAAAATACCTTGTTTAAAATGGTCTACGGCTGTCCACAGCCAGATTTTGTTTTTTTTGAACCAACAAATGTTTGTAATTCATCTAATTCTCCCACTTCGGGATTTGTTTCTGGGTCGTAACAATCTGGTAAGAGTTTCCCGGCTTCTTTTACCCAATTAATGATTGTAGTATGATGCACATTTTTGACTCTTTCAATTGCTCGAAAACCCATCCCATTAACATACATCTTGAGACATTCACGTTTAACTTCTTCCGGATATCCTTTTTGAGCTTGATAATCATCTATAAATTGTCTTTTGCATTTGATGCAAATATAATTCTGTTTGCCTTTTTTGTGACCATTTTTACTGATATGAGTTGATTTACATTCAGGGCATTGCATAATATTGCTTTTAAATGTGTGTGATTTTTGACGCTCGGAGGACAACTTCATCATACCCTAGTTCAGCAACGCCAAAAATTCTTTAGCTTGGTCGGTGTTTTGTAATCTTGACGAACTCCGCACAAAAGTCCAGGAAATTTTGGCATCTTTCACAGCTCGCGTCATTGGTTTTATCACCGGATCGTCTTGGATTTTACATTCTTTATCTCTATCACATCTTTAAAAAAATGGTATTACTCAAAGGTATGAGTGAACGATTGTTGGGTCGTGGAAAGGTCAAAATGCAGGTAATTGGTACCTTGATGAGGAAACTGGTCCATTTGGCTCTTGCGATTTTAAAATCCCAAGAGCCTTTCGACCCCAATTATTTGAACGCTACCCCTTGACAGGTCAAGACAGTATCTACAACTTTTTGACAATGGTGCAATATGTTTGACGCTTTCTACAACTGTCCGAAACCTTTTTTAGGCTTATCTTTTTTCTTTTTCTTCTTCTGCTGCGCCCCAATATAGCCGCGGGAACCGGGCTGCATTCCGGGGCTGCCCATTCCCGGCATTCCGGGCATTCCCGGCAATCCTCCCATTCCTGTAAAGTTGCCTTGACTCATTTGCTGCATCATGGTACGCATTTTCTGGAAATCGCTTACCAGCTTAGTTACGTCGTTTTCAGCGTAGCCTGCGCCTTTGCCGATCCGGCGGCGGCGGGATGGAGAACTCGCTAAAAGTTCGGGGTTGCGGCGTTCTTCAACTGTCATCGAATTAATCATGGCTTCGGTGCGTTTTAGCTGCACTTCTCCCTGCCGCATTTGTTCGTCTGAGAGTTTGTTCATCCCCGGAATCATTTTCATGATGCCGCCGAGGGAACCCATATTTTTTAACAGTCTGGTTTGTTTGAGAAAGTCAGTAAAGTCAAACTTTGCCGTAAGCATTTTCTCTTGCATTTTCTCGGCATCGGCGATGTCGAATTCTTCTTGCGCTTTTTCTACTAGCGTCAAGACATCGCCCATTCCGAGTATTCTCGATGCCATGCGATCGGGATAAAATGGTTGCAAGGCTTCGACTTTTTCGCCGACGCCGACAAATTTAATCGGCGCGCCGGATATTTGCCGCACGGATAAGGCTGCACCGCCGCGGCTGTCGCCGTCTAATTTGGTTAAGATTGCGCCGGTAATGCCGATTTGTTCGTGAAAGGTGCGGGTTAAATTTGCTGCTTCTTGGCCGGTCATGGCATCAACAACTAACAGCGTTTCGTGGGGTTGTACTGTTTGTTTGATGCGGCCCAATTCTGCCATCATGTCTTGGTCTATTTGCAGGCGACCGGCTGTATCGACGATGATGGTATCAATGCCAATTTGTTTGCCGTGTTCGATGCCTTGGCGGGCAATTTCTACGGGGTCAATATCTTTGCCTAATTCAAATACGGGTACGTCGATTTGTTTGCCGAGAGTCAGCAATTGGTCGATCGCGGCGGGTCGATAAATGTCGGTTGCGACTAGCAGTGCGGTACGATTTTGTTTGCGGAGGTGCAGCGCTAGTTTGGCGGTAGCTGTGGTTTTCCCGGTTCCTTGCAAACCTGCCATCAGGATAACTGTGGGCCCGGAGTCGGCGGTGGCTAGGGGTACGTTGGTTTCCCCCATGACGCGCACGAGTTCGTCGTGGACGATTTTGATGAATTGTTGGTCGGGACGGACGCCTGAAACGACTTCTGCGCCTTGTGCTTTTGCCGCTACCTCTCCGATAAAGTTTTTGACGACTTGGAGGTTGACATCGGCTTCCAGGAGGGCGCGGCGGACTTCTTTGAGGGCGTCTTGAATGTTGGACTCGGAGATTTTATTCTGTCCGCGCAGTTTTTTCCAGGTGGATTCGAGTCGATCGGCGAGGGCTTCAAACATAGGGCATTGTTGGCTAGTCAGTATTTTTAATTTTAGGCTAAATGCGGACGTTTGGATTAATGTTTTGCTAATTTTTCAATAATCCTTTCAGGGCGGGCTAGAATCCCACCCCAAAAGCTAATTATTCATGTGTTGTGGAACAGGCATCTTGCCTGTTCTTAAAACTGCTATAAGATGTGAGTTTTTATGCGAATTGATGCTGAAATTACTTCTATTTTCTGTAGTATGGTACGTTTTGATAAACCCTACTTTCTGGAATACGATTAAATTATTTCCGTCACGTTGCCACAATTTTAATGTCTGCTTATACCCAAAAAGATTCGATAACTCAAAAGCTTGCTGCTAAAAGGTGGGTTTACTTATCGTTCGGCAAAAGGCAGGCATACAAGATGGGTTCATGCTTTACTACCTAATGAACCAATTACCCTTGCTGGAAATGATGGCGATGATGCGAAACTGTGTATAAATTAAAGATTATAAGTTGTTTTGGCGATCGAATGCTGACCCAGAAAGGTTGAAAATGCTGCAAACAAATGCGTCGGAACGTCAGGCGCGAAAAATAGAGGTTAATGCAGGAAAGAGTGAACGAACCGCAGAGGACACAGAGAGCACAGAGGATGGGAAAGAAGAGGGAGGGGAAGTTATGTCTTTAAGTGAGGAGGAATAGTCATCGATGTATGGGTTGATTCGTTCTTGATTCCAGAGAAGTTATTAGCGATCGCACGGGCATAAATAATTGTGAAGAGATCGGGCATAACAAATCATTGGAGGGGACAAAATTGTGATATTTTTACGTTTAGTTAGAGTGATCGTTATGGAAATCAGCAGCGAAGACCGAGACACCCTCGAATGCCTAGAGCAAGAGCTATGGCGCGAAGAGACTCGCGTTAACACGGAACGCATGAACGAACTGATCGCACAGGACTTTTTTGAATTTGGACGTTCTGGACGTGTGTGGCAAAGACAAGATACACTTGTGGCAGAGCCTTCATCAAGAGATGTCCTCCGTCCACTACCTGAATTTCACATTCGCCTGCTCGATGAGAACATTGCTCAGGTTACCTATGACAGTGCATTTATTTATGACGGCGTTGTTGAACATACACACAGAAGCTCTATTTGGTCGCGAACGGCAAGCGGTTGGGTAGTTCGCTTTCATCAGGGTACACCGTTTCAACCTTGACTACTTTCAGCACTCGCATCACAATGATGAATGCAATTACCTATAGACATCTAGAACCTGGGGATGAACACCAAATCAGTGCTTGTATGTGGGCTGCTGCGGATCTATGGGAACTCACAGATGGAACACCAGAAAGTGTTGCTGAATGGAAAAAAATTTCTGACATAGAAGAATTAAGAGCCAGAATTTTGAGTAGCGAGAAAACGCTAGTCGCTACGTGGAATGGGATGATTGTTGGTTTTATTGCATTTCGGAGAGGGAATCATCTGTCATTGTTGTTCGTCGGAAGAGAATTTGGTGAGCAAG
Source organism: Microcoleus sp. Pol1C5 (assembly GCF_036701115.1). Lineage (NCBI taxonomy): Bacteria > Bacillati > Cyanobacteriota > Cyanophyceae > Oscillatoriales > Microcoleaceae > Microcoleus > Microcoleus sp. Pol1C5. The sequence continues at coordinate 8,035 of NZ_JAUBQE010000050.1, forward strand.
GAATCGATAGAGAACTATTCACTCGATGCAGCAACGATATTGAGGAAATTACGGTTAACTCATCTGATGCGGCAGTAGGCTTTTACCAAAAAGTAGGGTTTGTCTAAAGTTGCGATCGCTTCTTCAAAAATGGAATAAGGGGAACACCAATGAAGTGGGTGAAATGAACTCGCTAAAACTGATTGGTTACTTGGCTGAGTGAAATCTAAAATAGCCTTTAGTTCAGGTGTTTGCCTTAGTTAAGTAGTCTCTAGAACGACTAAGCTAAAAATACAGGACTTAGACAGGCAAAATATTTATATTGTGCCTGCCTAAGTTGTGTTAAATTAAGCAAACTTAATCTTCAAATAATCGTCCTCCATCTTCGCCCCGGAAGGTTGCAGGGCGGCTAAAGCTTGCGGCAACACCAAATTACGGCGGTGATTGCCAATCCGAACATTCAACTCATCTCCTGTTTTGCTCAACTGGATCTGATCCTTAGCAATTCCCGGCAAATACAGTTCCAGACTATATTGATTGTTTTCCTGCACGATCTTAATCGTATTTTCTTTGTAATAAACTTGACTTGGGTCTTCGTCTTTGTAAAGCGTTTCTTTCAACCGTTCCAAAGCTGCCAAACCGCACATTTCTTCTGAATAAAGTGGCACCTCCTTAACAGGTAGTGGCATGAAATCTGAGTGAATTTCCTGACGGTACTGTTCCTGGCTTTCTTTCCACCGTTTGAAAAAGGGGTCAGTTACTTCTGCGGGAATAATCCGGTTAGCTACTACTAAATCTGTGGCTACATTGTACAAACTCAAATAGGCATGAGCCCGCAGAGACTCTTTAATTACCATTTTTTCTGGATTAGTAACTAACCTTACCGAAGTGACAGTATTGTCAGTTAAAACTTTTTCCAAAGCTTCGATTTGTTCGTAAAATTCGTAAGGTGCATCCATCACCTCTTTGTCTGGTAAAGAAAAACCCGCAATCGGTCTAAAAATAGGTTCAACTAAAGGCCGAAGGGCGGCTGATATGCCTTGCAGCGGCTTGTAAAATTTTCTCATGTACCAGCCGCCAACCTCCGGCAAACTTAGCAGTCTCAATGCAGTGCCAGTTGGGGCAGAATCGATAATTAAAACATCAAATTCACCTTCGTCATAATGCCGCTTCATCCGCACTAAACCGAAGATTTCATCCATTCCTGGCAAGATGGCTAATTCTTCAGCTTGCACGCCTTCGAGCCCCTGCGCTCGCAAGACTTGAGTAATGTATCGCTTAACTGCTCCCCAATTGCCTTCTAATTCCCTGAGAGCGTCTAATTCTGCTCCCCACAAATTCGGTTTCACCAGCCGCGAATCGTGTCCGAGTTCCATGTCGAAGCTGTCGGCTAAGGAGTGAGCGGGATCAGTGCTCAGCACTAGGGTTTTGTATCCCAATTCGGCACATCGCAGCCCAGTCGCAGCGGCTACGGAGGTTTTGCCGACGCCGCCTTTTCCAGTCATTAATATTAAGCGCATTTATTGTTTAGCTCGCCTGAAAGTAGTTTACTCTTATATTGTAACGTTATGTAACAAAAATTAATTTGCTGGGGTAATTAATTGGGGCGACAAGCAGCCACTGAACACAGCGCATTTCCTGTGACTCACGAAATTGCTGCAATGTCAAGATCGGTTAAAATTATTTATTTCAAATATCTATTGCGGCGCATAAAAATCCATCAGCGTTCATCTGTGTTTACATGCTAATATCTGCGGTTAAAAAAGGGAGTTCGCTCTTGAAACACTATTTTTTATTGCTAACAAACCTAAAAACAATTCTCAAACATTAGTTTTCCGAGGAAATACAAGCTGTTTGAGCACATCCAACCGCGAAGAGTCCCAGTAATCGATATGAGAAACAATTAAACCGTCGCTGTTGACTTTCAGTTCGCTCCTTCCGGCGATCGCCATTTTCGGTTTCCAAGGTAAGGGTGCGATCCAGCTCAGAGTCCAGCGAGTTTCTATATTATCTCCCGACTGCGAAATGCCGTGCAAATCGAGATTTACATCTTGAAAAAAAGTCCCCATAAACCCGATCATTTTGCGGTAGCGATCGACTCCTGTAAATCGATTCACCGGATCCTCAAAATAAACATCTTTTGCATAGATGCTGTAAGTCTGATTATCAGGAAATCTTTGATAATCGTCTTTGAGAATTTCAATAATGTCCATTTCGAGCGATCGTTATTCTTATATTATTAGAATACAATTTTAACACAAGAGAGCAAAAATCCGCAATTCTAGTCCAAATTGTGATAGTATATCGGGTTATTTCCTGCCTTGCCAACTTTCAACTTAACATCACAACTATGATTGACCTCTACACTTTTACCACACCGAACGGTCGCAAAGTCTCGATCATGCTCGAAGAAATAGGTTTACCCTACAACGTGCACGTCATCGACATCACAAAAAACGACCAATTTAGCCCAGAGTTCATCGCAATCAACCCCAACAGCAAAATTCCGGCGATAGTCGATCGAGATAACGGCATCACCGTCTTCGAGTCTGGCGCTATTCTGATCTATCTTGCCGAAAAAAGCGGCAAATTTCTGCCCGCAGACAAACAAAAATACTTTCAAGTTATAGAGTGGCTGATGTTTCAAATGGCCAGCGTCGGTCCGATGTTTGGTCAGCTTAACCATTTCAAACGCTTTGCACCCGAACAAATTCCCTATGCGATTGGGCGCTACGAAAAAGAAACCTTGCGGCTCTACGGAGTATTAGACACTCAACTAGCAAAATACGAATACATCTGCGGCGACTATTCTATAGCCGACATTGCTACCTATCCCTGGGTTGCTATTTACGAATTTCAAGGATTAACCCTCGACAACCACCCCCATCTCAAACGTTGGGTAGAAACCTTGCAGAAGCGTCCCGCCGTTGAGCGCGGAATGGCTGTTCCATCATTATAAACCCCGCATCTAAATTGTATTTTCGGGAGGGCTAGGAGCAACGGCCCACAAGCAAATTGACTTTTGTGGAACGGGCTTCTAGCCCGTTGTTAATAAACAGCGGGCGGGCTAGGAGCAACGGCCCACAAGCAAGTTGACTTTTGTGGAACAGGCTTCTAGCCAGTCCTGAATAAACAGCGGGCGGGCTAGGAGCAACGGCCCACAAAGCAAGTTTACTGGTTGTGGAACGGGCTTCTAGCCGATTCAAAAAAAGCCCTCAAACTCAATCCGCGAAATGCTTAATAATCGCCTCAGCAAACTCCGAACACTTCAACTCAGGCACTGGCGGTTCCATCAACCTCGCCAAATCGTAAGTAACTTCACCGTTAGAAATTGCCGCTGCCAAACCCTTCTTAATCAAGTCTGCAGCTTCCTGCCATCCCAGGTATTCTAACATCATCACCCCGGACAAAATCAGGGAACCGGGATTGACTTTATCCAAACCGGCGTGTTTCGGTGCAGTGCCGTGAGTTGCCTCAAAAACTGCACATTCATCACCAATATTCGCGCCGGGACCCATACCCAATCCACCGACAATGGCGGCGGCCGCATCGGATAAATAATCCCCGTTCAGATTCATTGTCGCTAAAATCGAATACTCGGCCGGCCTGGTTTGAATTTGTTGGAAAATACTGTCAGCAATTCGGTCGTTGACCATAATTTTCTCTTTCCACTGACCACTGCCGTGACTGTCCCAAATTGCAAACAGAACATCGGCGACTTCTTGACGAATTTTGGCTTGTTTTTCTGGCGTCAAAGCATCATATCCAGGGTCTATTTGGCGGGCATTATCTTCTAAGCTAATGTCGGGATTTTTTTCTTTGTTGCCCAGAATCCAAGACTCTCTTTCAGTCACGCACTGAGCGCGAAATTCGGTAGTTGCTAATTCATAACCCCAATCTCGGAAAGCTCCTTCGGTGTATTTCATGATGTTGCCTTTGTGCACCAAAGTTACTTGCTGCTTCTCTTTTGGCAACCGTAAAGCGTGGGTAATAGCGCGCCGTACTAAACGCTGAGAACCTGTTTTGCTAATGGGTTTAATTCCGATTCCCGAATCGAGGCGAATTTGTTTTTTGCCATGTTCTGGTGTTGCTGGAATTAACTCATTATTGAGGAATTCAATCAATTTTTTGCCGATTTCGCTGCCTTTTGCCCATTCAATTCCGAGGTAAATATCTTCTGTATTTTCCCGGTAAATAATTACATCTAGGAGTTCAGGAGTTTTGTGTAGCGAGGGTGTTCCAGCATAATATTTGCAGGGCCGCACGCAGGCGTAAAGGTCGAAGATTTGCCGCAAAGCTACGTTTAGCGATCGAATTCCGCCGCCTATGGGCGTTGTCAGCGGCCCTTTGATGGCGACTCCGTATTCTTTGATGGCGTCTAAGGAATCCTGGGGCAGATATTGGTAAGTACCGTAGACATCGCAGGCTTCGTCGCCTACATAGATTTTAAACCAGTTAATTTTTCGATCGCCACCGTAAGCCTGTTCTACCGCAGCATCCATGACTTTCTGGGATGCAGGCCACAAGTCAACGCCGGTACCGTCGCCGCGAATGAAGGGAATAATCGGGTCATTGGGGACGATCGGCGAACCGTCTTTGAAAGTAATTTTAGAACCTGTTGTTGGGGCTACAATCTTTTCGTACATATTTTAACAGCGCGGATAGCAATGTTCCCTATTTTGCCACGATTATCTGCCTAAACCTCAACCCATCCTAAATATTTGTATAAATTTAAGTTGAATTTTTGGGAGAGCGGCTGCCCGTCACTGTGACTTTTGGGCGATCGCCCATTTAAAAGTTAATTTAAAAAAGTAGCAAAGATAGCAGAAGTTTCTATCAAATCTCCCTCTGTATCTTTCAGCGCTACGGTTGAGAATATGCTGGAAACAAGTCAGTGGATTTTAGATTTTAGATTTACTCCACAGATGAATCTAGGGGGTTGAACCTTAGTCTAAAATGTTGGGCGCATCACGACTCCTGTTGGAAAGTTGTATGCGTTTTTGGGCGGGGCAAAAATGGTGATTGTAGCCGCCGATGAACGCAATAAAACGCAGATTTTTTTCACAAAATTTGCATTTATTTGCGATATTTTTCCTTCTGCATATTCTTTTTGACAACCCACAATATAAACCAAATGACAATAATCACCACAACTATTTTGGAAACAGGGCCCAGATAATCGTCTACAAGTGTATAATTTTCCCCTAGTTTATATCCGGCAAAAGTCAGGAAACTTACCCATAAAAGAGTGCCGCCTGTTGAGTATAGTAAAAAAGGAATTAAAGGCATATTATTGATGCCAGCGGGCAGGGAAATTAGGGTGCGAACTCCGGGTACTAGGCGACACAAAAACACGGCTTTGTTGCCGTGTCTGTTAAACCATCTATTTGCTTTGTCAATATCGGCGCCCGATACTGTGATCCACTTACCGTATTTGTCGGCTAAATTCCTCAAGCGTTCTTCGCTCAATAATTTACCGGCATAGTACCAGGGAAGCGCCCCCAGAATTGTACCGATTACTCCTGCTGCGATCGCCGGCGCTAACTGCATATCATCACCCTTTGATGCCGTGAATCCTGCCAGCGGCATAATCAATTCTGAGGGTATGGGTGGGAAAAGATTTTCTAAAAACATCAACAGGCCAATTCCGAGATAGCCCATCGATTGCATTGTGTTAGTTATCCATTCAACCATTTTGATTTAATAATTTGGTAAGAAGAAGTCAGTAGTCATTAGTCATTAGTCATCGATCGTTCCTAGACTCTGCCTGGGAACGCATATCTAGAGGCTCTGCCTCGACTCCCCAGGAGGGAGGCAGAGCCTCCTTGTATTCATTCCCCGGCACAGCGTGGAAACGATAAACGATGATTAAGTACCCGAAGTCCAAGAGTTTGTGTACTCAATTTGTTCTGCCGTCAAGGTATCAATGTGAATACCCATTGCTTCCAATTTGAGACGGGCAATTTCTTTGTCAACCTCCACGGGGATTGAGTGAATACCAGGCTCTAGTTTGCCTTTGTTCGTAACCAGATATTCGCAGGCTAAAGCTTGGTTAGCAAAGCTCATATCCATCACGGCGCTGGGATGTCCTTCGGCTGCTGCCAAGTTGATCAAACGGCCTTCGCCCAACACAATAATCGACTTGCCATTATTGAGGTGATATTCTTGAGTGAAAGACCGAACCGTTTTCACGTCGGTGCTTTTTGCGCCGAGGGATTTGAGGTCAATTTCAATGTCGAAGTGACCGGAATTGCAAACAATTGCGCCGTCTTTCATTGTCTCGAAATGTTCGGCACGAATGACGTGTTTGTTACCAGTAACGGTAATGAATATATCTCCGACTGTTGCTGCTTCATCCATCGGCATGACGCGGAAACCGTCCATCACTGCTTCGATCGCCCGAATCGGATCGATTTCGGTGACAATTACGTTAGCACCCATACCGCGGGCGCGCAGTGCCGTGCCTTTGCCGCACCAACCGTAACCTGCAACCACAATATTTTTACCGGCTAACAAAATATTGGTAGCGCGGATAATGCCGTCTAGGGTAGATTGACCGGTGCCGTAGCGGTTGTCAAAGAAGTGCTTGGTGTCGGCGTCGTTGACGTTCATGGCGGGGAAAGTCAGCACGCCATCTTTCAACATGGCCCGCAGGCGCACGATGCCTGTGGTAGTTTCTTCGGTAGTTCCGATTAAGTCGGAAATTTGGTTCGGGCGGTGCTGGATCAGTGCGGCTACCACGTCGCTGCCGTCGTCGATGATAATATTGGGGCGGTGGTCTAGGGCTGTGTAGACGTGACGTTCGTAGGTAGCGGCGTCTTCTCCTTTGAGGGCGAAGACGGAAATGCCGTAGTCTTCAACTAAGCAAGCCGCTACGTCATCTTGAGTGCTCAAGGGGTTGCTGGCGATCAGTACGGCGTCGCCACCGCCGAGTTTGATGGCGATCGCCAAATGAGCGGTTTCTGTGGTTACGTGGCAGCAAGCAGCCAAGCGAATGCCAGCGAAAGGCTTTTCTTTAGCGAAGCGTTCTTGAATTTGCCGCAAAACGGGCATTTCCCGGCCGGCCCACTCGATGCGTTGCTTTCCCAAGGGGGCGAGGGACAAGTCTTTGACTTCGTGTTTAATCTTGACGGATGTAGCAACCATGTATGTTATTTCTCAGAAATCATCAAACTTTGTTAGTTTTAGCAGATTAAGTCATCGGCGGGCAAGTGCTGTGATTTTACTCGATCGGGGTCGGCGCTGCTAATCTTAAATTTTGATTGTGTTTTAATGATTAGCGAACGAGTCGATGGAGTCACCCCCACAGTGAGAGTCAAACATTCATGTCGGCCGATCGATCTCAATTTTTGGTTTTAGCGTCGCATTATTGAATTATTTGACACTCTCATTTTGGCTGCTGGCAGTTTGAGCGCCTGGGTGATTGCGTTGCCAGCTTGGCGTCCGGCAGATATCATTGGTTTGTTATGACTTGGTTGAGTAGGGATTAGTTTAGCGTTCCCAGACATCTTCAAATACTTTTTAGGTAAAATATTGTTGCTGTTGCACGAATCGTTTCAATGCGGCGATCGGATAATTGTAGAAGGCTTTGAAGGTACTGTGGAAAAGATTTTGCTGCGTTCAACTCAAAGTATTAGCGATCGGGGAGAGCCAGTTATCGTACCGAAGGCGATCGTATTTACCAATTCAGTGCGGATACTAACAACCATTACACACAGGCAAACCAACCTGCGTTTAATTTTAGCCTACGAGCTCGGCCTTCCTGAGCCATTGAAACCTTGGTTAAAGCTATTTCCGAAGTCGAAGGCGTTTTGTCCCAAACAACTCCAAAAGTTGATACTTCAGGCATTAACCAAGATTCTTTGCATCTTATTGTCCCCTATTGGAAGCTGCCGGAACAAGCACAGGTGCGACGGACAAAAACCATGGTTGTGGTGGCGATTAAAGTAGCGTGCGTCTGGGCGGACATTAAAATTCTTCAATCGGTAGCGGTGACTTTGTACGATCGAACCCTTTACCGTGAGTGAGTTTGGAATTTTGAGTTGGGAGAGGGAGAGAGTGGGATAGTCGGAGAGTGGGAAAAATCCTGTTTCTCCTGTCGGACTTCTTCACTCTTGACTTGTGCCATCCCCCTCCATCCGTTAAATCCATTAAATCCGGTACACTGCTGCCTGGCCGAACGTCCCTCTGACTTCTCCCTTCTGACTTTTCAAATCAAGCAAAAGGCGAGCCTATTTCTCATTAGCGCGCCTCCAAATAGAACTTTATTTTGTTGTCAAACGTAATTGAGGAGATTGTTCCGGTTGAAACAAATCATGAAGTCGTCTTGCTAGCGCGGCGACGGCGTGCTGCAACCAAGCCACCCAAACCGAGAGCCAAACCAGTCATTGTCATCGGTTCTGGAACTGCTTCTGCGCTCACTGCGAAGTCTTGGAAGTCTGCGTCGTTGTTGTTACCACGATCGTCGAAGGAGATTAGCGTGCCTCCATTAAACAGAGAACCTGTGCCGCTGGTAAATTGTCCAGCAGCTTGGAAGACGTTCGTGGTTTCTTTGCCAAGTGCGTCCCACAGTTGCGATTGCGCCCCAAACACCGCTTGCTGGCTGCCACTGTTCAAGGCTGAGGTTGAGTAGACACTGCCACCCCAGTCACTGTCGAGCCCCAAAGTGTAAACTTGATTTGCCAGGAATGTGAATACTACCGAGCCAGAACCCAAGACTGTATTGCCCAGAGTTCCTTTCCATTCGTTGTCCCAGTAGTTGTCTGAGGATTTAGTTTCCGTAAACAGGCTTTTAACTAGAGAGGGAATCGAGTTGTTCACCTGGTAGATTCCCAGAGCGGACTGGTACATTCCGTGAGACTCTTTGAAGTTAAACTTGACGCTTGTATCTTGGGTGAATGTGATGCCGTTGGTGCCAAAGGAGAAGGCTTGAGCTGGAGCTCCGGCGCCAAAAAGAGCTGTGGCGGCTGCGGTAGCTGTTAGGGCGGATAAGAGTTTGGTATTCATAACCTGTTCCTTTTGTGCGAGGGTCTTAATATTTTCATTATGCGATACTTTCTTTGTATTTGGTTCACTTTAGGTAAAGTTTGACATATTCTTTATCAAGCCTTTACATAACCTTCACAAATGCTGTCTATCGCATCTATCAGCAGGCGATCGCTCCCTACAAATAGCCACTAAATAATTATAAAGAGTGTGGATGGAAACCTTGCAGTCACTGGCATGGGAGCGCGGAGTAGCGAAACTGATTTGGATCTGACCTATGCTAATTTTTTATTAGATTCTCAAGTCTAAATCCTCACTAGCAAACACTTAAGTATAAATACGGTCATATTCGTGTGTACTGATAGTTAAAGGAGTTTTCTATTAACCAGAAACTGGGAATATTTGTTTTTTGGGACTTGTACAGGGGAGTTAAAGTAGTTTATCTATCGGGTAAATTACGTACAAAATGCAATCGTGGGGTCTACGTATTTTGGTTTAATTAAATAGAGCCCGTGGCGTGAGATATCCCCAAGATGCGATCGAGGGGATGCAATTTCCGCAGACTGAAGCAGTAAAAGATCGGATTGCCCCTCAACAAAGATTGTATAGAGAAGCTCTCGCCCCCTCTTTGCTCCCGATCGCCCGCCTCAAAACAAACCGCTGTAGCGTTCCTCGGCCCAAGGTTCGCCCCGCCGATGGTAGCCGTTGCGTTCCCAAAAACCGAGTTCTTCGGTTTCTGTAAACTCCAGGCCGTTAATCCATTTAGCGCTTTTCCAAGCGTACAAGTGGGGAACTACGAGCCGCATTGGACCGCCGTGGTCTGCGGATAGAGGTTCGCCGAAGACGGTGTGGGCGAAAAAGTTTTCTTCTCGGAGGAAGTCGGCGATCGCAATGTTGGTAGTGTAGCCGCCGTAGCAGTGTTCCAGGACGTGCAGAGCTTTTGGATCGACTTCTATATAGTTCATAAAATCTGTGACTTTGACTCCCGTCCACTGCACGTCGAGTTTTGACCACCGGGTGACGCAGTGAAAATCCGCCGTAAAGTTACTTTGGGGCATGGCCTGGAAGTCCGACCAAGTGAAGGTTTTTGGTTTTGCTAATCCCCAGACTTTAAATTCCCAACTCTCAATACTGACGGAGGGTGTATCGCCGTAGGTCAGCACAGGAAAGCCGTTGGCAAGGTATTGACCTGGGGGGACGCGATCGATGTTTTCTGATTCTGGCTTGCGAAAAAATTTGCCCACCATTGATTCACGCTCTACAGTAGCTGACTGCAATCCTGAGTATAACTTGCAGAGACGGGCGCACCGCAATTCATCTCAAGGTAGAAAGCAAAAGCACTTCTATAGAAATAAAAATCCCTAAATCCTGCTTGATGCCCGCCTAATTCTGCCTTCGGAGAGAGTCGAAGCTAAAAATTTTTAAAATTTATCTCCCCAGCGTATGAATTACCTAACCTTAAATTTTATCGTAATTATTGGTGCATTTCCGAATCTTTGATGTATTGTAACAATATGCTCAGATGCCATATGTAAAAAACATTGATGGGGTAAAAATCATGATCGCAAGTTGCTTGATTCCTTTGACGGTCTGCTTGGTTGCTTGGTGGGTGACTGCCGGGACTGACAACAGAACGCTAGACGGAATTCCGGCTCCCATAGCTGCAATTATTGGAGTGTGTTCGTTAATTTGGTTTGTGGCGGCGTGTCCTTGGTTTGTTGAACTCGCTCTAGTCTTGGCGGTGGTGGTTTTTGGCAAAGCTTATTTGCAAAAAATCTTGAAAGTCGGCTGAATTTTCAAGGCTAGCGCTCCTATGATTTGCGGGAGCGCGATCGAGTGCTGCTACTTTGTTAAAATTTTTCGCGATTTGTCTGGCTAGGTTCTCAGAGGGGGTCGCAAAGGCGGAACCAACCCTAGAATTGGTGAAATTCAATTTAGATATTTCGGTTAAAAATTAGAACATAAAGCTTGACAGAGAAACCCGGTTTATCTAAGATAAACCGGGTTTGCAGGGGTCGGAAATTTTCACACATCCCGCAATACTTGCATAGGACTTAGGCATTCCGAACTCAAGAAACCAGGTTTCTGAGTCCAGGAGTGTTGCTGTATGTGCGTAAAATGGCAAGCTGTTAAATTGGCAAGCGATTGATATCTTTATTAGAACCAATTACTACCATCGCGTCGCCCTTTCTCAAGCGTTCGCTTGGCTCCGGATTAATCTCGAACTTTTCGGCGCGCCCGACTGCTAGCAAGTTCAAACCATACTTGCGCCGGAGCTCCAATTCGGAGATGGTTTTACCGTCAAACTTTTCAGGAACGAGTAACTCAACGATGCTGTGATCTGGGTCGAGGTCAAAGCGTTCTAAAATGCTGGGTTTTGTAAGAAGGCGCGCCACAGAGCAGCCCATTTCTCGTTCGGGAAAAACTACATGATCTGCACCGACTTTTTTCAACAGTTTTAAGTGAGTTTCCGAAGAAGCTTTGGCTATTACGTGACTTACCCCGCCTTCCTTAAGATTTAGGGTGGTGGTAATGCTTTCTGCTAGGTAATTGCCGATCGCCACAATCACTGTTTCAAATTCAAATATACCGGCTTCCGCAAGAGCGCTAGGCTCAGTAGAATCTAACTGTACAACGTGAGCAGCAATACGATCGGTCAAAGCTTGAGTTACTTTTTTTTCATCAGTATCAACTCCCAGAACTTCGTAACCCAAGCCGTGCAGAGTCGAACACACAGCTCTACCGAAGCGTCCCAAACCAATAACTGCAAACTGCTTGTTGTCGGCGCGCAAAGTGCGAAAAAAATTCAAAGATGACAGGTTCACTCAATATCCAGCGCTGAGCGTCTTGCTGTTTAAATTTTAGCAGACACAGCGCCGCCTCCTTTTGGTTTTTAGGTAAGTAGTAAAAGTTGATTTGGGTTGTCACCCATTGTTTAGATTATCAGCAAGTAGGCAGGATTTTTTTATCCCACTAACAAACTTTCCTCAGCATACTTAAAAGACCTGGGTTTTGGGTCGCCGAATGCAGCACTCACCAGCAGCAGCACCCCAACCCGACCTATGTACATTGTAGCAATCAAAATCAACTTACCGATCGCTGAAAGCGTGGGTGTAATCCCAGTGGAAAGACCGACCGTGCCAAAAGCTGAAACTGCTTCATACAGCGCTGCGATAAATTCTACTTGGGGATTGGTCAGCTCGATTAAAATTGCAGAGGTGAACGCGACCAACAGGGAACCGAAGACTACGCTAATGGTTTTCAGAATCATTGGTGGCGGGATTTGACGCTGATAGCACTCCACATCTTCCTGGCCTTCGATAACTGCTGTGGTACAGCAAAACAATAGCCTAAAAGTTGTGGTTTTGATTCCGCCGCCGGTGCTGCCAGGACTGGCGCCGATAAACATCAGCGCGATGGTCAGAAATAGCGAGGCTTCGGTCATTTGGCCAATGCTAATTGTATTGAACCCCGCCGTGCGGGGAGTAACAGATTGAAACCAAGCTGCCATCAGCTTTTGAGGAAAAGTTAGAGAGCCGAAAGTGTCTGGGTTGTCGTATTCCAACACCAAAAAGGCTAGCGTTCCTAAAATTAAAAGGACAGCCGTTGTAGTAGTAACAACTTTGAAGTTCAGGGAAAAAACTGTGCAGATAGGGCTTTTGTTGAAGCGATCGCGCAGCCACAGGTACATTTCCATAATTACTTGATAGCCAATTCCTCCAAATATGATTAAACCACTGACTGTGAAGTTAACCATAGGCGAAGTGATGTAGCCAATCAAATTATCTGAATAGATGCTAAAACCGGCGTTGTTAAACGAATTAACACTGTGAAATATAGCCGACCACACACCCTCTTTAAATCCGTATTGGGGGACGAAAACCGTCATCAGCAAAAACACTCCTGTTAATTCAAACAAAAGCGTTGTTGCTAGAATTGACTGCACGAGTTGTACTACGCCGGCTAGCCCGGATTTGTCGAGAGATTGTTGCAGGGCAACTTTGTCTTTCAAGCCAAAGCGGCGGCCCAATAACAGCAGTAAGAAAGTCGTGGCTGTCATGTAGCCCAAGCCTCCTATTTGCACCAGTAAAACTAGGCACAGTTGGCCCCAAAAAGAGTAATATTTTCCGACATCCACAACCGACAAGCCCGTGACGCAGACAGAGGAAGTAGAGGTAAACAGTGCTGTTATTGGATCGCTCCAAGTTCCATCAATTGTGGAAAAGGGCATCATCAGTAATAGAGCACCTGCGAGGATGACAGCGATAAAGCCCAAAGCAATGGTTCGCGAGACAGTCATTCGATTTTAGATTTTAGATTTTAGATTGGAGATTGGAGAGGGAACCCACAAATCGAGTTGAGATTTGAGGTTTGAGAGGGAACCCACAAATCGAGTTGAGATTTGAGGTTTGAGAGGGAACCCACAAATAGATAGTCGGGCTTGAAATCAGGACATCTCTGTTTGGCGAATGCCGGAGACCGATCGAACTCAATCGCCAAATTCTATGACAACAGCGGGAAAATAACGGTAGAATTCCTTTAATAACTTGCGATTCGGCGATGACATCAACACTTTACCAGCAAATTCAGCAACTTTACGACGCTTCTAGCGGTTTGTGGGAGCAGGTGTGGGGCGAACATATGCACCACGGTTACTACGGCCCGGATGGCAATTTGAAAAAAGAGCGCCGACAGGCTCAGATAGATTTAATAGAAGAACTGCTGGCTTGGGCTGGAGTACCGTCAGAGAAGGCACTGTGTGAATCTTACCGCATTCTCGATGTCGGTTGCGGGATCGGCGGCAGCACGCTGTATTTGACCGAAAAGTTTAGTTCTATCCCTCAAAATAATTTAAAGTTGGATGGCGAGGCGGATCAAAATTATAGCCGATCGCCCGAACTCAATAAAACGAGCGCTAGCGTTACAGCGACCGGGATAACTCTGAGTCCGGTACAGGCCAACAGAGCGACCGAACGCGCTAAAATGGCCGGGCTAGAAAGCAAGGTGAATTTTTTGGTGGCCGATGCTTTGAATATGCCTTTTCCGGACGAGTCCTTCGACTTGGTTTGGTCGCTCGAAAGTGGCGAACATATGCCCGACAAAATTAAGTTTTTGCAGGAATGCTGCCGCGTGCTCAAGCCGGGAGGAACTTTGATTTTGGCAACTTGGTGTCACCGCCCGGTGGGAGAAACGGCGGGAGAATTAACTGATGAAGAGAGAAAGCAATTGGCAGAAATTTACCGAGTTTATGCTTTGCCTTATGTGATTTCTTTGCCGGAATACGAGGAAATTGTCCGCAGTTTACCTTTGACAAGTATTCGCACGGCTGATTGGTCAAAAGCTGTTGCTCCTTTTTGGGATGTGGTGATCGATTCTGCTTTGACTCCGAGCGCGATTTGGGGTTTGCTGACGAGCGGTTGGACGACTATTCAAGCAGCACTTGCTCTCGGATTGATGAGCCGTGGATATCAGAGCGGGTTGATTCGTTTTGGGATGATTTTTGCTGTAAAATAACAGGCATATATCAGAGAAGTTTTGAGTGTTGAGTTGAGGAGTAAGGTGTGCATTGCACACCCTACAGAATATTATTTGTTGGCTGCGGGTGTGAGATTTATGGGCAATGATTCGATTGGCAAGTCTTGGATTGATAAAAATGGCTCGGCTCCGCAAAGCTGGCTGAGGGCATTTTGGGAGTTTTCTCGGCCTCACACAATTGTGGGTACTAGCTTGAGTGTATTGGCTTTGTACGCGATCGCCCAAAGTGCGCGGCTGTTTGTGAATCCTGTATTTGGGCCCCTAGCTTTTGCCTGGCTGGCTTGCATTTGCGGCAATATTTATATTGTGGGATTGAACCAGTTAGAAGATGTTGAAATTGATAAAATTAATAAGCCGTATTTGCCGATCGCCTCGGGAGTGTTTTCTCGGAAAACTGGGGAATTGATTGTAATTGTAACGGGAATTATAGCAATTTTGACTGCTGTTTTACAAGGCCCGTTTTTGCTGGCTACCGTTGGCGTTAGTTTGGCTATCGGGACTGCTTATTCTCTGCCGCCAATTCGCCTTAAGCGGTTTCCTTTTTGGGCGGCGCTGTGCATTTTTACGGTGCGGGGCGCGATCGTAAATTTAGGGTTATTTTTACACTTTAATTGGGTGTTGGGTTTGGGAAGGGTGAAAAGCGCTTTTTCTGGCTGGAATTTGGAGAGTGTGTCTTTTCGGATTCCTGCGGAAGTTTGGGTGCTGACGGTTTTTGTTGTGGTGTTTACGTTTGCGATCGCCATTTTTAAAGATATCCCCGACATGGAAGGGGACAAGCAATATAATATTACTACGTTTACGATTGAGCTGGGCAAGCCGGCCGTCTTTAATTTATCTCGCTGGGTGTTAACGGTTTGTTATTTGGGCGCGACTTTGGCGGGAGCGATCGTATTGTCTAATGTTAATTTAGTGTTTCTGGCAGTTTCTCATTTGGTGGCTTTGGGTTTGATGTGGTTTTGGAGTGCGAAAGTTGATTTGGACGATCAAAAAGAAATTGCTGCATTTTATCAGTTTATCTGGAAGCTCTTTTTCTTAGAATATCTGATTTTTCCCGCATCTTGTTTGTTGGGGTAGAAGGGGTAGAAGGAAGAAGGTAGAAGGAAGAAGGTAGAAGGAAGAAGGAAGGGGGAAGAAGGAAGGAGGAAGAAGGTAGGAAGAGTTAACAAGTTAGAACAAGTTGGCAATTACAAGTTAGCGAACTCCCAAACAACAAAGATAACTATGGCTTCTAAAAAAAAATCGCCAAAATCTGCCTGCAAATTGGGTGCAGAAGACTCTTTAAAAATAGCTTGGGAACACCACCAAGCGGGACATTTGTTAGAAGCTGAGAAGTTGTATCGGCAGATACTAGAAGCGCAGCCGGAATCAGCAAACGTGCTGTGTTTGTTGGGAATAGCGGCGAGACAGCAGGGAAAGATTGCAGAGGCGATCGACTTTTACGAACAGGCGATCGCCCAAAACCCCGATTTTGTAGAAGCACATTTAAATAAAGCTAATGTTTTGCTGGATGTACGCGAGTATCAAAGGGCGATCGCCAGTTACGAACAAGTCATCAAAATCCAGCCAAATTCCGCACTCGCTTACAATAATTTGGGCTGGATTCAACAGCAATTAGGTGAAATAGACTCGGCTATTTTATCTTACCAAACAGCGCTGCGACTCGACCCCAACTTGCACGAAATAGCGCACAACTTAGGACATTTATTTAAACAAAAAAATCAATTAAACGAGGCGATAGCTTATTACCTCCATGCTTTAAAAATAAATCCTAATTTGACATATTCCCTGATGGGCTTGGGAACAGTTTTGCAGCAGCAAGGTAAATTAGCCGAAGCTTTCAACTGCTACCAACAAGCTGTAAAACTAGATCCAAAGAATCCCGAAGCTCACAACAATGTAGGAGCCTTCTTCCACAAACAAGGCAATGCAAAAGCAGCTATACCACACTACCGACAAGCATTAAACTTAAAGCCAGATTTCGTGGAGGCTATTAACAATCTCGGACACGCTTTGGTCGATTTAGGAGAGTTTCAAGAAGCTTTTTCTTGTCACAGTCGAGCCTTGGAATTGCAGCCAGACAATGCCATCGCACACCTCGAATTAGGTTTAACTTTGCTATTGTTCGGAGATTTTCAGCGCGGTTTTGCTGAATATGAGTGGCGGTGGCGCACTCCGCAACTACAACCGAGGCAATTTAAACAGCCGGTTTGGGATGGTTCGGATTTGCAGGGGAAAACTATTTTACTCCACGTCGAGCAAGGCTTTGGCGATTCTATTCAGTTTATTCGCTACGCCCCAATTCTTCGGAGCCGAGGCGCTAAAGTTATGGTGGCTTGCTATCCAGAACTGATGCGGTTGTTTGCGACAGTTCCTGGTATTGAATATTTATCAGTTAGTCTGGAAGGTTTGCCAGAATTTGACGTTCACGCACCTCTGATGAGTTTGCCGCGAATTGTGGGGACTACTCTGGAAACAATACCGGCAAATGTTCCTTATTTAGCTCCGCCTGCTGAGTGCAAATTTGCGCTTTATTCTGATGCCCAATTGAAGGTAGGGATTGTTTGGGCGGGGAGTCCGCAGCGCCGGAAAGACAATCAGCGTTCTTGCAGGTTGAGCGATTTTATTCGATTTTTGGATGTTCCGGGAATCGCTTTTTATAGTTTACAAAAAAACTTGTCCGAGAGCGATCGCACTTTGTTGAACCAACACTTAGTGCCGGATTTAACTCCGCATTTGAACGACTTTGCTGATACCGCTTCGGCTATATGTCAACTGGATTTAGTCATTAGTGTCGATACGGCTGTGGCGCACTTAGCTGGTGCTTTAGGAAAACCGGTTTGGGTGCTGCTTTCTTTTGCTCCTGACTGGCGTTGGCTGCTGCACCGCGAAGATAATCCTTGGTATCCAACTGCGAGGCTTTTTCGCCAAAGTCAGCCGGAAAGTTGGCAAGAATTGTTTGAGGAAGTGCAGGCGGCTTTAAGTTCTTTTGCGATCGCCAATACTGCTAGTTATTCCGAGGATTCTGCCCACGCTCAGGTTGACTTCGTTTCACTTGCAATGACTGCTAATCATACGCCTGGTCTCGATTCTGTGGCTGTCAAAATGACAGGTGCAAGCGTAGTTCAAGAGAGTAAACAAATATTTGTGATGGCTAGCGAAGGGTTAGCAGAAGGCTCCGCAGCTAAGCACTCGCAGGGGATTGAGACATCGGTTGCGATCGGAAACGGCGGGGAGAATTTGGTTGTTTTAGAGGATTTGTTGCGACAAGCAGAACAGTTAATGGAAACAGGAGATCGCGAAGAGGCGATCGCCCTTTACGAACATATTATATCTATTGAGCCAAATTGCGTTCAAGCGCGGATTAATTTTGGTTTTCTCAAGCAAGAAAAGGGCGAATTAGAGGCCGCTATCCCGCATTACCGAGAAGCTTTAGTCATCGACCCAAATATTCCTCAAACAGCTTACAACCTGGCAAAGATTTTTGAGGAACAAGGTCAAGTGGAAGAGGCGATCTCACATTACGAACAAGCTCTTGTCGCTCAACCGGATTTCGTACCCGCCCTGATTAATTTAGCGGTTGCCCTGCAAGAAAAAGGTGAACTTGTAAGGGCGATCGAGCTGTACCGACGAGCGCTGGAAATTCATCCGCATAGCTGGGAAGCTTACAACAATCTGGCAACAGTGTTGCAAGAACAGGGCAATTTAGAAGAGGCGCTGGAGTATTATCACAAAGCTCTAGAATTGCTGCCGGATTTTGTGGAAGCTATTAACAATTTAGGCCGGACGTTTCTGGAAAAAGGCGCGGTAGAAGATGCGATCGCCTGCTACAGACGGGCGATTCATTTAAGCCCCAAGCACGCTAGCGCTCACCTAAATTTGTCCTTGGCTTTGCTGTTGGTGGGAGATTTGGAAAATGGTCTCGCCGAATACGAGTGGCGCTGGCAAATTAAAGAATTTCACACTGGTCACTCGTGTTTTTTGACTGGGCCGGAAAATACAGTTTCGGCGAGAGAATATCGACCCCTGTGGGACGGTTCTGATTTGGTGGGAAAGACTATTTTGCTGCACGCCGAACAAGGTTTAGGCGATTCGCTTCAGTTTATCCGCTACGCTGCGATCGTCAAAAATAAAGGCGGTAGGGTAATTGTTGGCTGTTACCCGCAATTGCACCGTTTGTTTGCAACGGTTGACGGCATTGATTTGCTAATAGTTAAAGGCGAGCAACTGCCGGAATTTGACGTGCAAGCGCCGATGTTGAGTTTGCCGTATATTATCGGTACAAAGCTGGAAACAATACCAGCAAATACTGCTTATTTGTCTCCGCCTGCGGGTGCTGAATTTACGCTTCTGCCCGATCGCACTTTGAAAGTTGGCATTGTCTGGGCGGGGAATCCAAAACACCGCAAAAACAAGCAGCGTTCGTGCAGTTTAAGCCAGTTTCTGCCGCTTTTGGAGGTTTCGGGGGTAAGTTTTTACAGCTTGCAGAAAGAGGTTTCCGAGGTCGATCTCGCGCTGTTGAATCAAACGTCGATCGTAGATTTGAGCCCGCATTTTGGCGATTTGGCTGATACTGCGGCTGCGATCGCCAAACTGGATTTAGTCATTAGTGTCGATACCGCTGTCGCCCATTTGGCGGGGGCTTTGGGCAAACCGGTGTGGATTTTGCTGGCGTTTTCGCCGGATTGGCGGTGGCTGCTGGAGCGCGAAGATAGTCCTTGGTATCCGACGGCGCGGCTGTTCCGGCAGCATCAGCGGGGCGACTGGGAGGACGTTTTCGATCGGGTTGCGGAAGCTCTAGGCGCTGTTGCTGCTGCATTTGTGCCGTCGGATGCGGCGGATGCAGAGTTTCGGTTGGGCGTGGATTTGCAGCAGCAAGCCGATTTGGGCGGTGCGATCGAATGTTATGAGCGAGCGATCGCGATCGATCCTAATTACGCAGCCGCGCACAGCAATTTAGGCGTTGTCAAACAGCAAGCGGGCCAGCTAACAGAGGCGATCGCGCACTACCGACAAGCGCTAGCAATCGACGGGAATTTGGCGGAAACTGCGAGCAATTTGGGCAGCGCGCTCGCAGAAGCAGGGGAGACTGAAGAGGCGATCGCACAATATGAGCGGGCGCTTTCTTTGAACCCGAATTGCGCGGAAGCGCTGATTAATTTGGGCCTGTTGCGGGAAGAGCAAGGGGATGTGGCGGAGGCTATAAGCTGCTACGAGCAAGCGATTCAAGTCAATCCTAATTGCGCGGTGGCTTATTTGAATTTGGGAATTGCTTTGGAGGCACAAGGGGAGGAAGCGGGCGCGAATTACGAACGCGCGATCGCGAATTACGAACGGGCGATCGCGATCGAGCCAAATTATGTGGACGCCTTGCACAACTTAGCATACGCCTCGATCCGACAGGGCCAAATTGACCGCGCGATCGCATACTACGAGCGATCGACTGCGCTGCAACCGGATTTAGCAGAAACTCTGATCGGTTTGGGGAGTTCCCTGCAACAGCAAGACAAGTTAGATGAGGCTCTAGCCGTTTGCCAGCAAGCAATTCAGCAACTGCCAGCCAGTGCACAGGCTCGCTGCAATATGGGAATTGTCCTGCAGAAACAGGGCAAAATTGAAGATGCGATCGACTGCTATCAGCAAGCTTTGAGGCTGAAACCCGACTTTCCTGAAGCTTTGAACAATCTCGGCAAAGCTTTTGAGGAAGCGGGAAAAATGGCCCAGGCGATCGATTGTTACCGTCGGGCGATCGAACTCAAACCCGGTTATATCAATCCCCTCACCAGTTTGGGAAGTGCTTTGCACGATCGCGGCCAATTTGCAGATGCTGTCACCTGCTACAGCCAAGCAGTTAAATTCAATGTCGGCCATCCTGAATCTCACCTAAATTTAGGTTTAGCGTTGCTGCTGGCGGGAGACTTTCAACGCGGTTTTTACGAGTACGAATGGCGACTCCTAGTTAAAGAAAAACAGTTCCGCTCCCACAACTTTATTCAGCCGCTTTGGGATGGCAAACATTTGCAGGGAAAAACTATTTTGCTTTGCCCGGAACAGGGTTTAGGCGATGCAATTCAGTTTATCCGCTACGCAGATTTAGTCAAGCAAAAAGGCGGTAGGGTAATTGTTTGGTGTTTGCCGCACTTGCAGCGCTTGTTTGCACAAGTTTCGGGAATCGATGGGTTAATAGTTAATCCAGAGGATGCGCCGGATTTTCAAGTTCAGGCGCAGCTAATGAGTTTGCCACACCTTCTGGGAACAACTTTAGAAACTATACCGGCGAACGTTCCTTATTTAGCTCCGCCGCCAGGTTGGGAATTTACTCTCAATCCAACTACTAATTTGAAAGTAGGGATTGTGTGGTCGGGAAATCCTAAAAATTCCCAAAATAAGGTGCGATCCTTACCCCTAAATTTGTTGACAAAACTGTTAGATATTCCTGGAGCCGATTTTTACAGTTTGCAACAGGAAATGACAGCAGACGATCGCGCTTTGTTAGAGCAAATGCCTGTAACAGATTTAAGCTCTTATTTGCACGACTTGGCGGATACTGCGGCGGCAATTTCGGCTCTGGATTTAGTGATTTCTGTAGATACTGCTGTGGCGCACTTGGCTGGTGCTTTAGGCAAACCAGTGTGGATTTTGCTCTGTTTTGTGCCGGATTGGCGGTGGATGTTGCAACGCGAGGATAGTCCTTGGTATCCGACGGCGCGGCTGTTTCGCCAGTCAACAGCGGGAGATTGGGAAGGAGTTTTTGAAGAAGCTGCTTTGGCGCTGAAAGAAAGAATTTGTCAGCATCAAAAAGCTCTACCGCCAATAGAAGCTCAGACCAATATTCACTTATATCAAAAACAGTTCAATCAGGGAAATATTCTCAAGTCGCAAGGAAAATTTGCCGAGGCGATCGCTTATTTTAAAAATGCTTTGGTTTTGCAGCCGAGTTCGATAGAGGCTACTACTAATTTGGCAGTGACGCTGCACCAAACAGGCGATTTAGCCGAAGCTGCCACCTATTATCAGGGCGCGATCGAAATAGATCCAAACTGCGCTCAATCCCACAATAACTTGGGTATTTTGCTGCAAGATCAAGGCAATATAATGGCTGCTATATCTTGCTTTCAAAAGGCGATCGCCCTGAATCCCCTTTACGTCAAAGCTCTCAACAATCTTGGCGCGATACTCCAGCAGCAGGGCGAGTTGCCGAGTGCGATCGCGTGTTTTCATCAAGCACTTTCTGTCAATTCCAATTACGTGCCCGCGCTGGTAAATTTGGGTGCGGCGATGCAAACACAATCTCAGCTAGACGAGGCTGAACGGCTTTACGAGCGTGCAATTGGAGTAGAACCAAACAATCCTACAGGACACTATCACCTGGGAACGTTATGCTTGGGTGCGGGAAAAATAGAACAGGCAATTTCTAGCTTAGAACGAGCCATATCTTTGAACCCTAATTATGTAGAAGCTATTACTAATTTAGGCAGTGCAGTTGAACAAGTAGGAGACGTAAATCGAGCAACTTCTTGTTACAAGAAAGCAATAAAAATCGATGTTAATTGTGTAAAAGCTCACTTCAATTTAAGCTTAGTTTTGCTGTTGACTGGGGACTTGCCGCGCGGTTTAGCAGAATACGAGTGGCGCTGGCAAACAGAACAGGCGAAAAAATTGCCACGGTTGAATTTTGACCAACCAGTTTGGGATGGTTCAGATTTGAACGGACAAACTATTTTGCTCCGATCCGAACAAGGTTTGGGCGATGCCATTCAATTTGTGCGATACGCGGCAATTGTGCAGCAAAAAGGCGGCAAAGTAATCATTTCTTGCTATCAAGAACTGAAGCGTTTATTTAAGCAGATTCCTGGCATCGCACAAGTGGCTGTTCGCATGGATGAATTGCCGGATTTCCAAGTGCAAGCACCGCTGATGAGTTTGCCTCATATTCTGGGAACAAATTTAGAAAATATACCGACAAATGTTCCTTATTTAGCTGCGCCGGCGAATTGGCAATTTTCCCTAAATTCCGATCGCAATTTCAAAGTGGGGATTGCGTGGGCGGGAAGTTCAGAACATTTGAAGGATTTGCAGCGATCGAGCGATTTAAGCTATTTCCTGACATTGTTAGATATTTCCGGTGTAAGTTTTTACAGTCTTCAGAAAGACTTGTCGGCTGACAATCGTAGTTTGTTAAGTCAAATTCCCGTGATAGATTTGAGCGACAATTTGAACGATTTTGCCGATACTGCGGCAGTGATATCGCAACTAGATTTAGTAATTTCCGTGGATACCGCTGTCGCACATTTAGCCGGTGCTTTGGGTAAACCCGTATGGATTTTGCTGTGTTTTATGCCGGATTGGCGGTGGATGTTGGAACGCGAAGACAGTCCTTGGTATCCGACGGCGCGACTGTTTAGGCAGCAAACACCGGGCGATTGGGAGGAAGTATTCGATCGGGTAAAAATAGCTTTACAAGAGAGGGCGGGCACGGGGGCACCGCCCCTACAATCTACTCGTTCCTTGGCTGTGCCTGGTAACGCAGATCCAGAGGCTCCACCTCGATTTTCTTTATCGCCCGCACAGGTACAATTTCACATAGCAAAAGCCTTAGAAAAACAAGGTAAAAAAGCAGAGGCAGCCGCTCGTTACGAACAAGTAATTGCCGCCTCACCCAGCCATGCCGAAGCCCACAGTTATTTAGGTTATCTCAAACAGGAAAACGGGCAAATAGGCGAGGCTATTTCGCACTACAAACAAGCGCTAGAAACCAATCCCAACCTGAGCGAAACAAACTTATACCTGGGTTCAGCCCTCGAAGAACAGGGACAAGTCGCAGAGGCCATCGACTTCTACACTAAAGCAATTCAACTACGTCCCAACTCGCCAAATTGGCGCTTGAGACTAGCATTAGCTTTGCTCTTAACTGGAAATTATGAGCCGGGTTTTGCGGAGTACGAATCGCGCTGGCAAACTCAACAATTAGATACGCGCTCTTTTGAGCAACCGCTTTGGGACGGCTCGGATTTGCAGGGAAAAACAATTTTATTGCACCCCGAACAAGGTTTTGGCGATACGATACAGTTTATCCGCTACGCTCCTTTAGTTAAGCAAAAAGGCGGCACAGTCATTGTTGCTTGTCATGTGTTGCTGAAGCGTTTATTTGAAGGAATTGCAGGAGTCGATCGAGTAGGAGTCAGGCCGAGCGATTTGATAGATTTTCAAGTGCAAGCCCCCCTGCTAAGTTTGCCGCGAATTCTGGGAACGACTTTGGAAAATATACCCGCGAATATTCCTTATTTAGCTGCGCCACAGGATTTTAAATTTTCCCTAGAGGCGAACAATAAACTAAAAGTAGGTATTGTGTGGGCGGGCGGCCCGCTGCACCGCAACAATCATCGGCGATCGTGTAAATTGAGCGATTTTTTGAAATTTGTAGATGTTGCGGGAGTTAGTTTTTACAGTCTTCAGAAAGATTTGTCAGGGGGCGATTCCCTACAGGATAGCTGCGCTTCACGCACTTTATTAAAGCAACACCAAATTGAAGATTTAAGCGAACATTGCGTTGATTTTGCCGACACCGCAGCAATTATTTCGCAACTCGATTTAGTAATTTGCGTAGATACTTCTGTCGCGCACTTGGCCGGTGCTTTGGGCAAACCCGTGTGGATTTTGCTATCTTTTGTTCCCGATTGGCGCTGGATGCTGGAACGCGAAGATAGCCCTTGGTATCCTACTGCGCGGTTGTTTAGGCAGCAAAAAGCTGGTGATTGGGATGGAGTTTGCGATCGCATCAAAGCAGCCTTAGAACACTTAATCTCTACTCGTACCCAGGCTCAGCCTGCTAACGCAAATTCTGATACTCCGCCTCAAATCCAACCCCCTGAAACTCCCCCACAAATTACAGGAATCGGCATCAGTTGGCCGCTCAGCATCACCAGCGGTTGGGGAATTTACGGCGTGAATTTAACACTACAATTGCTGCAAAATCCAGCCTGGCAAGTTGCACTTTTAGCACCGCCATCAATCACCTCAGAATCGATGAATCCGCTGCATAAATCCTTGTTATTACCTGTAATTGAAAAGCAAAAAAGTTTTCAGGAATTAGTAGCAGCAAATTCCGACAAACAAATTAGTTGTAATTTTCCCGTACTTTACGCTTTGGGAAATAATCTAGCATCCTCTGGAGTTGACAATCAAATTACCAGCGCTTGTCAAATAGGAGTCATATTTTTTGAAGACACGCGAATTACAGCAGAAGCACTAGAAACAGCCAAAAAATATAGCACGATTGTCGCAGGTTCCAACTGGAATGCGGATGTTTTGAGAAGCCAGGGCTTGACTAATGTGGCGATGGTACATCAAGGAATTGACCCAACAATTTTCCATCCTGCACCCAAATCTAATCTATTTGGCGATCGCTTCGTCATTTTCTCCGGCGGCAAACTTGAATATCGCAAAGGTCAAGATATTGTAATTGCCGCTTTCAAACGATTTCGCGCCAAACACCCAGAGGCTTTATTACTAACAACATGGCACAACTTCTGGCCTCAGTATATGCTAGGAATCGAACAAACCGGAAACGTTGCCGGACTTCCCAATATCAACCGCGACGGAAGTTTAGGAATTTCCCAATGGTTAGTGGCTAATGGTTTGCCGGTTGACTCTTTTATCGACATCGGCTTAATTCCCAATCACCTCGCCGGACAAATTTTGCGAGAATCCGACTGCGCTGTTTTCACCAACCGCTGCGAAGGTGGAACTAATTTAGTCGCGATGGAAAGTATGGCCTGCGGAATTCCGACTATTCTATCAGCAAATACTGGTCATTTAGACTTGATTTACAGCCACATTTGCTATCCTTTATGGAATCAAGGACGAGTTAAACTTACTGCTCCTTTTTCCGGTGTAGAAGGTTGGGGAGAGTCGGAGGTTGCAGAAGTTGTTGAGGCTTTGGAGCAAATTTATACTAATCGCGAAGAGTCAAAAACTCGCGGTTTAGCTGCGGCTAATTTTATGCTCAATTGGACTTGGGAAAAACAGGTTAAGCGCTTTCTTGATGTTATATCAAATTCGCTTTAACAATCATGTTTTTCCGGCGAATAGAATTCGCTACTACACAAACAAAGTTTGTTTTTGCGGACTAAAGAATAAAGAATCAAGATGAACTTGCGATTTGTCCCAATAGCTTTTCAGCACTATTCACGCTTTCCATATCGTACAGTTCCCGGTTGTAACAAACAATTTGTGCTACCAACTTTTGATGATATTGCTGAGCTTTTGCCAACATAGAACCCTGGTAACGCCTATAATTGACAACTACTTCTCTCGTACCCAAAAAGGGAATATTGTGCTTGTGGCAGTTAACCCAAAACTCCCAATCTTCGTAACCTTCCTTCATCCCAACTTTGTACCCGCTGATCAAATCCAAAATAGATTTGTGATAGAGTGAAGACGGGTGAATCATGTTAGATTGCTTGATATTTTCGGGAGAATACAACTCGTAACTGGGTACTATGCGATTTTCAGTACCAAACATTTGATAAGAACCAAATGCTACGCAAGGTACATTTGATTTTAAACATATTTCTAAAAGGTCAGTCAAGGCGTTTTCAGCTAGGATATCATCGGCATCTAAAGGCATAATGTATTCACCGTTTGCTGCTGCTATGCCAGCATTTCTCGCACTTGAAAGCCCTTGATTTGTTTGTTCTACAAGCCTAATTTGATATTGGGAATTTGCTACTATTAAATTTTTGGCAACTGTGCTGGTAGTATCTAAGCTGCCGTCATTGACAATGATAATTTCCCAATTTTTGTAAGTTTGGTTAATCACGCTAGTTACTGCTTCCAGCAAAAAATGAGATTGATTGTAGCAGGGAATAATCACAGATACCAAAGGTCGATCTGCCAATTGTGGCGATGCTGAAACTTGTTTGACACTTTCTGATTGTAAATTACGTGCCGAATTTCTAGCAGCTTGCAAGCTGTAAAAATAAATCTTGGGATGGACGATGGCTAATTGATTCAGATTGGTATTTTGATATTCATTTACTAACCTCGGATATCCCGACAAGTATTCTTGTTTAACAAAAATCAAGATATTCTGAGCGTACCAAGGCTCTACTTTGTCATTGTTCCA
This sequence comes from Microcoleus sp. Pol1C5, assembly GCF_036701115.1. Lineage (NCBI taxonomy): Bacteria > Bacillati > Cyanobacteriota > Cyanophyceae > Oscillatoriales > Microcoleaceae > Microcoleus > Microcoleus sp. Pol1C5. Next base: position 34,658 of record NZ_JAUBQE010000050.1, read on the forward strand.
TACTTTTTTTCTCAAGCAGTCAATAACTGCATAGCCGTTTTTCTGAAAGTAATAAACCCAATATTGTGGCCACTGTTCGTTAACGTGTTCGACGCCTCCTTGAAATGGTATCGCAGCAGAAAACAGAATCACTGGTGCTAGTTGAGTGAGAGAATTAACAAAGTTTTCCGCACAGGTAGCCGGCAAATGTTCGGCAACTTCCAGAGAAATTGCTAAGTCAAATTTTCTGTTTATTTGCAGCGGTTGCTTTAAATCGGCGGATTGGAACTGATTTAAAGGAATTTGTAAAATAGTGCGATCGACATAATCGCCATCTATTCCCAAACAATCAGCAATTCCCAACTTGTGGAACGCAGCTAACCAACTTCCCGTACCGCAGCCCACATCTACCACACTTTTAGGTAAAATGGGTTGCAGCAAGTCTAACAGAAGGGGAATAATTTCTCTAGCAGAACTGCGAGTTCCTTCTCGGATTAATTGGTAAAAATCTCTTGTATAAGATGACTGTTGGTTTTGAGTGGTTTGGCTGGGTGTTTGAGAATTAATCGCCTCTAAACTGCTAATATTGTAACCGTGCAAATGTGCTGGTAACTGCCAGGAAATATTGGGGTCTGGTTGATGTTTTACTGGCTCGACATTGCCCCGCCAAGCAGCCCCCATAATTTGCATTGTTTGATATACTACCGTTTGCCATCCCCTTTGCTTCAAGTAATCTAAGCCTTTACCAACATCTGGAGCGGTTAAATCGTGAAATAAAATTATTGCATCTTCCTCAGCCAATTTTTCACACGCAATGGCATCATTTAACGGCCCATCACCTCCGTGTTCTCCGTCAATAAAAATTAACGACCATTTGCGGTTGAATTGAGCGGAAAATTCTTCTACTCTTTGGGGGCTATAGCCTGGTATTAGCTCGACTGATGTTTGAACGCGCGACGCATTTAGAGCACCTTGAATTGAGTCGATTACGCTTTGTCTAATGTCCTCTCTTTCTAACAGCGGATCTACGACATCTAACTCAACTCCTGCGAGGGCTAAGTGACAGGCAGACCACCCTAGCCAGCAGCCTATTTCTAAAGCTTTTTTACCTTTGAATTGCAGAGCTGTATTGTAAAGGATGTGTGCTTCGTCGCGATTCAAAAACCCGATAAATGGATAGCGCTTGTCTGCATACCAATTATGCGGGATTTCCCGGCGCAAGTAAGGCCAGGTACTTGCATTTGGATCGGCAATAATCATGTTGGGGAAATAGGAGTCAGGTATAATTATTTGGAACCCTGGGGAAACATAATCCCCCGGTTTTAATAAATTATTTTTGCTAAGTTCAGGTTGTTGATAAGTCATTTGTAGTTTTTGAATTATTTGTATTGCTTCCTGTTTTTTAGGTTGATAACGGACGCTAATTTCCAGTATATCGCCGTCAGTTGCCATCAATTGTACTCGGTCAAACTGCTGGCGCCCAGCTAAATGCAAAATGCCGATCGCCTCCTGCGGCAAGTACGGCTCCACAAAACAGCCTCGCTGCTTGTCCCAAACCGGAAAACCGTTGAATATCCAATTGCACCAAGCTGGGAGCAGTTCAGTCAGATTGAACAATTCGCCACTGTAAACAGCCAGGTTGAGGGCAAATTGGTCTGTCATGACACAGCCGGATCTCTGCAATCCTTGATGGAGCTTTTCAGCCCATATTTCCCAGTGCAAAGCATCTTTCCGGAGGGCAAAAACTCCGGCATTTAAAATCGGATAACTGTAGAATTTATTAGCAATTTCTTCACCAAAGTTAGCTTCGTATTGTTGATAAACCCACGGCCAAAACTGAGGAAGTTGCCCGTATTGCTGCAAGCTCGCCCTGTGAACTTCGGGAATAATTGCCAGCCCCCGGCGCGATGCTCCTTGAACCAACAAATTAATTGCTCTCCAGTCTTGAACCCAAGCATCCGCATCGATCCAAAGGTATATATCAAAATTGGGAAAGTATTTTCGCAAACAAGGTCTAACTAATAATCCTTTTAAATGTTGGGGAGCTTCATTTCTGCCCGGAAAGTCAAAGTCCCAATCGGGCTTTTGAATGATATTAACTTTTGTTTTGAGCCACTGCAACTGTTCGGCAGTGCAGCCGAGATCGAAAAAGCCGATCGCCAAATTTTCACCATCTGGCTTTTCCCGCACTGATAAAATAGTGCCTCGCACCAATTCAAAGTAATTTGCATCGGCGGCTGTGATGATGATAATCTGCATAAATAGTGGGTGGGGGCGGGTTTATTTAACCTGTTTGCACCGTTGAGGGCAAGGGGTGAACCCGCCCCTAGAGGCTGCTTGAAAAATCTGATTAAATTATAGGGTAGGGTAGGGTGTACCGAATCACCCCAATATTCATAAAACTATACTATCGAGACGATTGAGGAGGACTTATGAAAAACCAAAAAGGGAAAGTTTATCTAGTCGGTGCGGGACCGGGAGATTGTAACTTGATGACAGTGCGATCGCACAAACTGCTATCCCAAGCCGAAGTCTTAATCTACGACGCTCTAATCGACATCCCGCAACTAGAATTAATTCCAGCAACTTGTCGGAAAATCGAAGTCGGCAAACGTGGCGGCAAACCTTCCACACAGCAGCAAGAAATTAACCGTTTGCTGGTCGAACATTGCAAGTTAGGCAAACAAGTCGTGCGGCTAAAAAGCGGGGATCCGTTTATTTTTGGTCGCTCTAGTTCCGAAATTCAAGCATTAATCACAGCGGGTTGCAACTTTGAAGTAATACCCGGAATTTCATCAGCCTTAGCCGCACCTTTATTAGCAGGAATTCCTCTGACTGATCCGGTAATGAGTCGCTGTTTTGCAGTGATGAGCGCCCACGAACCGGATGCTCTTGAATGGGAAGCTTTAGTGCAGATAGAAACTTTGGTAATATTGATGGGAGGGCGAAATTTAAGCGAGATCATCTGGCAATTGCAAAAGCACGGACGATCGACCGAAACTCCGATCGCCATTATCCGAGATTGTGGCCGCCCCGAACAGCAAATTTGGCTAGGCACTCTCTCCAACATTGTACAGCAAACAGCAGGTCAATCTCTATCACCTTGCGCGATTGTAATTGGGGAAGTAGTCAGATTGCGCGAATATCTAATTCAGCCAGAAAGCACAAATATGATCGATACACCTGTCACCACTAATAACAGTAAATTGCCGCTAGCAGGAAAAACCATTTTAGTCACGCGATCGGTTTCTCAGTCGGCTGAATTTAGCGATCGACTCCAGCAACAAGGAGCCCGCGTTATCGAAATGCCCGCCTTGGTAATTGGGGCGCCGTCCACTTGGGAACCATTAGACAGTGCGATCGCACAATTGTCAAGCTTTCACTGGTTAATTCTCACTTCCCACAACGCTGTAGACTGCTTTTTTCAACGATTACAAGCAAAAGGCAAAGACGCGCGGAGTTTGTTTGGGATTAAAATCGCCGTTGTCGGGAAAAAAACAGCAGAAAGTTTGCGATCGCACTCTCTACAACCAGACTTTATTCCCCCCAACTTTATCGCCGATTCCCTAGTCGAGAACTTCCCCGATAACTTGCAAAACTGCAAAATCCTATTTCCGAGAGTAGAAAGCGGCGGCAGAGAAGTTTTAGTTAAAGAATTCACAGCCAAAGGAGCGCAAGTAATAGAAGTACCAGCTTACCAATCTTGCTGCCCCGAAACTATCGACCCGATCGCCCTATCCGCACTCCAAAATCAAGCGGTAAATATCATAACATTTGCCAGTTCCAAAACCGTACATAACTTTTGCCATCTCATACAGCAAAGCCCAAAATTGTCCTTGTCTAAGGATTGGTTGGAAAACGTTTGCATTGCATCCATCGGCCCGGAAACTTCCAAAAGCTGCCAAAATTTATTGGGTAAGTTAGATGTGGAAGCTAAGGAATATACCTTGGATGGGCTGACTGAGGCGATCGTTGAGTGGGTACAAGCGAGGTTGTAAAATAGTTGTACGATCATTAGGAGGAAAGAAACATGACCGCAAAAGACCAACTTCTTCAAGAACTCGATCAAGTGCCAGAACCCTTGCTGCTGAAAGTTCTTGGATTTGTCCGTTCCTTAAAGACTGAAGAATAACAACAAAAACTAGAAGCCAAAGCATGGCAGGCATATCTAGATTCAGAACGCGAAAGAAAGGAGGTTTATCGTCGCCTTGCCAACTCCTAATTTTGTCAGCAAAAGTATGGTTGTCAATATCCACGCCAGACAGATAGAAAGATTTGGTGGCACTCCCGGCGTCAGAGACGAAGGCTTGTTGGAGTAGGCTTTGGGTCAACCGCAAGCAACTTTTAGCGGTCAATTGTCGGATGCAACAATTGCCTAATAAGCTGCTGCTTATCTCTATCACATAGCGATGAATCATCCGTTTCTTGACGCTAACAAGCGATCGGCTTTTGCGGTGACAGATACTTTTTTGCGTTTAAATGGTTCCACTCTGAATTTGACGGACGATCGAGCATATGATTTAGTCATGCGAGTCGCACGGGGAACCATGACTAAGGAAGAACTAACCACCGAGTTCGAGTCATGTATTTTTGAGCTTTAATAAGTAAGTTGGGCAGCCTTCATGGAGATTAAGTAAGGTGTGGCTGACTCACCCTACATGGAAATAGCGAATCGCGGAACAAAAAAGCGAGTAAAATTATCACTAAAGAACAAAGCCGAGATCCTTTGCGTCAAATCAGTAATAAAACTAAAGACAAAAAAGCACAAATCGCCGATCGCCCTTTCTCCGCCAAATCCCGCTACCCAACTACTAATTAGCAATAGCCATGAATATAAATTTTTCTCGTTACGACACCTTAACCACCCTGCTAGCAGGAACTACCGCAGCCTTAACCATAGTCATCAGCCAACCCGCGATCGCCAAAACCCCCCAAGAAGTCGCCAACATTGCCGGGCCGCTGACCGTACAAATTAACAGTTCCCTCGGAGACGGTTCTGGGGTAATTATTGCCAAAAACGGCAAAACTTACACAGTTTTAACAGTCAACCACGTCGTAGAAAAAGCAGACGTGAAATACACCGTTCGCACGTCTAAAGGCAAAAACTATCAAGCAACCTCCGTCACCCGTTTGCAAACCGCCGAAACTGACCCGGATTTAGCCGTAGTCAAATTTGAAAGCCCCGAAGAATATCCAGTCGCGACGATCGCCGATTCCGATCAAGCCGTCATCGGCACTCAAATCTTCGTTTACGGCTATCCCGCTACCGGCGGACTTTTCGGCGCCGAACGAGCACCCGAACTCTCTCCCGGACTCGTTACCAGCCGCCCGGATAAGCGCCCCGAAGGTTACACTTTGCGGTATCAAGCCGTAACTTGGAGTGGCATGAGTGGCGGCCCAGTTTTTGACTCCGAAGGCCGAGTCATCGGTTTACACGGACAAGGGGAATTCGGTTTCGCGCAAACGAGTTCCGGCGAAGTCGCCCCGATTAAAACCGGATTTAATGCAGCAGTTCCAATCAATACATTTATTGCGAAGCTGGTGGCGGCGGGAATCAACAAATCCGAGTTGAAAGTAGACAATACTCCCGCAACTCAAGGCCCCGTATCCACCATTAATCCTCAAGACGCCCAAGCTTATTATTTTCGAGGACTTTCGCTGTTAGATCAAGACAATCCTTGGGACGCGATCGCCGATTTCAACAGAGCACTCGCTTTTAAGCCCAATTACACTCCGGAATTGTACTTCAACATCGGCAATGCTCGTACTCTCCTTACCAGCACCAGCATCGATTCAACCCGCGCGCCCAGCGCTATTCAAGCATACACGCGGGCGATCGAAGCCAATCCCGGTTTTGCCGACGCTTACTACAACCGAGCTTTAGCTTACCTGGACAACAAAGACCAACCGAAAGCAATTGCTGACTTTCAAAAAGCAGCAGAACTTTACAAGCAAGGTGGCAGAACAAGTGCGTATCTAGACGCGATCAGCAGACTCAAACAATTGCAGTAGAATGAGAAGTTAACAATTAAGAATTAAAAATGAATAATCCCATTTTTAATTCTTAATGTAGTGCATACAAACAGCAGGTAAATAACAATGACTGCTATCACCTTAAACCTCAACTCCATTATTAAACTAACTTCTGAACAGTTTTATTAACTGTGCGAAGAAAACCCCGACTTGAAACTTGAACGGAACGCCAACGGAGAATTAATTGTCATGCCACCAACAGGAGGAGAAACGGGAAAAAGCAACTCAACAGCGAATGCTCAAATCTGGACGTGGAACGATCTAACTGAACTCGGAGAAGTGTTTGATTCCTCCACAGGGTTTACTCTGCCCAATAAAGCCGATCGCTCTCCTGATGTCTCCTGGGTAGAAAAAGCCCGCTGGGAAGCTTTGACACCTGAACAAAAAGACAAATTTATCCCCTTGTGTCCTGATTTTGTAATCTAGTTTCTTTCTGCAAGTGACAGATTGACAAAGACTCAGGAAAAAATGCAAGAATATATGCAAAATGGCTGCCGTTTGGGTTGGCTGATTAGCCGCCAAAAACGGGAAGTAGAATTTTATCGCCCCGGTCAAGAAGTGGAAGTTTTACAATCTCCTCAAACCCTTTCTGGGGAAAATGTTTTGCCGGGCCTCGTGCTAAATTTGCAAAAAATTTGGAATTAGCAGAATTCACTTTTCACTTATTATATCATCTTCAATAAAATAACCGTTACCATTTCCTAGTGAGGAATGCAAGTCAGAGCCAGTTGGCTCAGGATTCTGGGTACTCACTACGAACCAATTTTGTTATAATATTTCGAGGCGACATAATATTAGCTGGAAATTTGATAAAATTGTAATTACCATAAAATTACCTGTCTAGAATTATAGTTCAAACAATTTAAGCTAAAAATGTCACATTAGAAGAATTAAAAACACATTTTGACATTCAACTTGTCACAGACGACCAATTTTTCAGAGAATGGCAAGACGACTTGCCAGAAATCACCGACTTTCAGAAACGACAGCTAGATCAGGTTAAAGCGGGTTACTTCAACTTGCTTGAGTATCCGCCGATGCTGGAAAAAACCATCAGTTTGTCGATCGTCTCTCTGCTGTTATTTGTCGGCGAGTTTTATCTGCATCCTTTCTACATTAAACCCGAAAAATTCGTCGAAATTTCCGAAGAAGATGAAGGCGTTATCATCCAAGGTAGCCGAGATACTTTACTTTTAAAAGAGCCGTTGGGCTGATGGTAATAGAATCAAAGCGAGTTTCATTTTCGATCGAAGTCGGCTTGGCGCAAATGTTAGTTTATCTGCTGGCAAATCCCAACCGGGACAAACCTGGTTACGGCATAGTTGCTACAGTTTGTGACAATTTTTATTTAAAATTTACCACATATTGGGTGTGTTAAAACAATACGTATAGTATTGTTTTTTCATCAATAAAAAATATAATTAACCCGCATTTGGTATTATTGATAACCGTTGAAACCCTTATTTTAGCCTGGGTTTATGGCTGCGGAGCCTTTAAGGTACCCGCAACAAACCCAGCGGGTAAAGAGATTGGGGATTATGGGAGAGGTTTATTGGAGATATAGCCACTCCTTAGAGCAATATAGCTTCTTTGTCCTTAAACTCGATAACTAAACTGGATTCGGGAGCAGAGGTCGAATTAACTCCACAATTTTGTCATAGTTAAAGTTATTCACACAATCAATTAGCGCACTGGAAAGGGTTGATTGAGCTGCGGGAATTTGTTTGATTAGCTCGTTCATGACTTCAGGATCGACATAGTAGGCAGCTTGATACATTTGTTCTAACCACTGAGAGGACATCACGGCTAGATCTTCTGGAGATAAAGAATCAACAAATAGTTTTGGGGAATCTTTTCCTACAACTGTGTAGATGTACTCTACTCCCAAGTGTTGAGCGAGTTTGTTAAAGACGAGCCCTTCCTGAAATGGCTTGCTCATAAAGTCGTCACAACCAGCCATAAGAACTTTCTCTCGCTCTTCTTCAAAAACACTGGCAGTTAAAGCAATAATGACAGTCTCTTGTCCATGAGGGTGTTCTCTAATGCGTTTAGTAGCTGTGTAGCCATCCATTATCGGCATTCGTATATCCATCCAAATCAGGTGTGGGCACCAACTTTCCCACAGGGATAGTGCTTCAACTCCCTGTGTTGCTTCGCGCACCTCAAAACCGACTGAGGTAAGGATTTTGACCAATAAGCGGCGATTTTCCTCTACATCTTCAACCACAAGGATGCGGTAAGTTGGTTGTCCTGGAGCTATACCAATCACTCTTTGTTTAAGCAATTCTGATGCAAGGCAGACTGATTGAGGTAAGTTTACCCCCAGTTCAAAGTAAAAAATGCTGCCCTGATTCAATGTGCTTTGAACCCGAATCTGACTACCCATGAGTTGGACAAATCTTTGGCTGATAGCTAGACCTAGACCAGTACCTTGATTCAATTTATTCCCAGCTTCAGCTTGCACGAACGCCTTAAATAAACTGTCAAGTTCTGTTGGATCAATTCCCACTCCAGTATCCTCAATTTCAAAACATAGGCGACAGGACGTTTGGTCGATCTGTTCTGAAATTACTCGTAAGGTGACGCTTCCTTGATTAGTAAACTTAATCGCATTACCGAGCAGATTGACTAAGACTTGATACAGTTTTTTCTCATCGATATGCACAAATTGGGGAAGATTGGGATCTCGCTCGACAATTAGTTTCAATCCTTTCAATTGGGCTTTAATTTGCAACATTTCTTCAAGAGAAATCAGCAAAAACTTGAGGTCAACGTCAGCAAGAGAGAGTGTCATCTGTCCGCTCTCAATTTTGGATAAATCTAAAATGTCGTTAATCAATTCCAATAAATGTGTGCCGCTACGATTTACGATCGCCAGATCTTGTTGGAGTTCGGGAGTCAGAACCGGATCGTAACTCATCAACTGCGTAAATCCCAAAATAGCATTGAGAGGAGTACGGAGTTCGTGACTCATATTGGACAGGAACATACTTTTGGCTCGGTTTGCTGCTTCTGCTGCTTCTTTAGCTTGCTGAAGTTCCAACTCGGCTTGTTTGCGATCGCTAATGTCAATTAAAGATCCCAAGATTTCCACTGGTATACCTGCACGATCTCGAATTAGTCTGAGTTGACCGAGTATCCAGCGATAAACTCCATCTGAGCGACGAAGACGGTATTCATGGAAATAAAAATCATTGACGAATAGATTGGTTAAGCCATTAATTACTCGTTCTACATCATCGGGGTGTAAGTTATGCGCCCAAAATTCAGAATCTTCTAAAAATGCAATACTTTCATAGCCCAATACATCTTTGACATTTTCGCTGATGAACGTTGCTCCATAATTGCCAGCAGGTTTACTGCTAAAAATAACTACCGGGCTGTAGTTCAGGAGAAAGTTGAGGCGATTTGTGGTAGCTTGCAAGGCTTGCTCAGCCAGTTTTAGCTCTGTTGCGTCCTCCTGAACTGCAACATATACGGTTCCATATTCAGGATGCTCAAACCTAGATGTATGAACCCTGCACCAAAAAAGTCTTCCATCTTTTTTCTTATTGTAGACTTCATATTGTGCTTCTCCTTTCTCCTCAATTTGAGCGATAATATCTAGAACGCTGGCGTCTGGTGTAATCTCTCTATCGACATAATTCAAGATACCAACGGGTTGACCTGCGAGTTCGCCATCTGTGTAGCCAAACATAGCGTCAAATTTGGGATTGGTGTAGACGAGCCTGAGATCTGAGGCTTTAATTAAACACACTCCACCTGCCATGTTATTCATAATAACACTCTGAAGTTCTAGCGTCTTTTGAGCTTTTTTTCGAGCGGTAATGTCTTGAATTTGAGCAATAAAATGCAGTGAGTTTCCCTGTTCATCTTGTACTACCGAGCCATCAAGAAGAATCCAAATTATATGTCCTTGTTTATGGAAATAACGTTTTTCCATTTGGAAATTTGAAATTGTTCCTGCTAATAACTGATGTACATAGCTAAGATCCAGGTCTAAATCGTCGGGATGGGTAATGTCTTGGAAAGTTAACCCTAACAACTCTTCTGAGGAGTAGCCAAGAATCTGACATAAGGCAGGATTGACTTTAACCCAGTGCCCATCAAGTGAAACGATCGCCATTCCAATAGACGCATTTTCAAAGGCATTGCGAAACTGCTCTTCACTGTTTCGTAATGCCACCTCAATTTGTTTGCGTTCGTTTTCAGCCCGCTTGCGCTCGTTGATCTCCTTCTCTAAGGCTTGATTCGCCGCAATAAGTTGAGCTGCACTAGGTAAAGCTAAAGCTGATGGAATTAAAAACACTAGCTCAGATGCAGTATATATAGAAATCAGAGCAGTAATAGCTTTAAGTCCTCCAGAAACCCAATAAGTAGGAAACCAAAGCGTCCAAATTTCCATGATATGAGTTGTACCACAGGCAATTATGAAGGCGCCAAACAGAAAAAATACTTTCTGAAAAGGAGTATCTTGGCGCTGTCGCACAAAGTAGATTAGCATGATTGGGATGGAGTAGTAAGCTAAAGCGATTAAACCATCGGATAAAATATGTAATCCTACTAAGTTTGTTTGCCAGAGATAGCAGTGACCATGAGGAATGAATCCTCCAGTCTCAAAAAATTGTGTAATCATATCTAACCTGCATTATTAATGAGTGCTGAAGTGTTTAGCGATTGAGTTCTGCCATTGCCCGCTTCATGGTCGAAGTCATACCGGGAAAACCACTTATGAGTAGGGAGATGTCAAATTGCCAACCCAGCAGTACGAGACATCCGATCGCAATGACGAGTAGACTTGCCCTTTAAGAAATGTGCTTGTTCATAAATCGGCTGCTTGGGTTGCAAAAATCTTCTCCTCATGTTACCCGAAACGAAGAAGGGCTACCACGGGGGGATTATTCCTACCTCAACAACTCAGATATTTTAGGGGCTGTGCCAGCGTGCTAGTCCTCGAACTGTGCGATCGCAGGACTTCTTTCTGCGTAAAGTGAGTTTATAACCTAATAATTCAACTATACTCTTATTCATAGGCTTATAGTCCTCTGGCAATAAACTATGGAAAGGAGTAGGATTATCGAGAAAACTAGCGATAGAGTTAGCGATCCAGTTAGCAACTACCGAGGCAATATTTTAATTGTTGACGATCTGCCTGATAATTTGCGTCTTCTGGGCCGTACTTTGAGCACACATGGTTATAAAGTTCGCAGTGTCACAACAGGTGAAATGGCGATCCGAGCCGCCCAATCGCCATGGACGGAACTAATTTTACTAGACATTAAATTGCCCGATTTGGATGGCTATGAAGTTTGTAAACAATTAAAATCTGACGAGAAAACCGCAGGCATTCCGATAATTTTTTTGAGTGCTCTCAATGCAACTTTTAATAAGGTTCAGGGGCTGGCTGTTGGTGGCGTAGATTATATTGCTAAGCCGTTTCAAGTTGAAGAAGTATTAGCTCGTGTCGAAACTCACCTAACCATCCGACGGTTGCAACAAAGCCTCCAAGAGCAGAATTTACGTCTCTTGAGAGAAATAGAAGAACGGCAACGTCTCGAAGCGTCCCTCTTTGCCGAAAAAGAACTCGCTCAAGTGACTCTCCAATCGATTGGTGATGCAGTTATTACTACCAATGCTCAAGGTAATGTGCGATTTTTCAATCCTATCGCTGAGCAACTGACAGGCTGGAAGGCTCATGAGGCTCAGGGACTACCCCTGTCTACAGTCTTTGAAATTGTCAATGAAATAACGCGAAAGCCAGTAGAGAATCCGATCGACAAGGCTCTGTTGGAGAAACGAATTGTGGGCTTAGCTAACCATACTATACTGATTGCGCGCGATGGGACGGAGTATGCCATTGAGAACTCAGCAGCACCAATTCGAGACTGCCAAGGTCAAATTATCGGGGCAGTCATCGTCTTTCATGATGTTACCGAATCGCGCAATCATGCTCGTCAACTCTCTTGGGAAGCCAGTCACGATGCTCTGACGGGTTTAATCAACCGTCGAGGATTTGAGCAGCGACTAATAGAGGCGCTCGCCTCTGTTCAAGATAGCAATCAGCAGCACGCTCTCTGTTATTTAGATTTAGATAAGTTCAAAGTCGTTAACGATACCGCAGGCCATATTGCTGGCGATGAGCTACTGCACCAAATTACTACACTTTTACAAAATGGAGTCCGCGCTAATGACACATTGGCTCGCTTAGGAGGTGACGAATTTGGTCTTTGGCTTAATAACTGTCCCCTCTCTAAAGCAGCTCAGATTGCGGAAAACCTCAAAGACCTAGTGCATCAGTTTCGGTTTATTTGGGATAGCAAAACCTTTATCATCGGGGTCAGTATTGGAGTTGTTGCCATTAACCAAGCCAGCCAAGATTTGATGGAGGTTATGGGGGCGGCTGATGCAGCTTGTTATGCTGCCAAAGGCAAAGGTCGCAACTGTGTTCATGTTTATCGTCGAGACGATGGCGAACCAATATAATTAGATAACGTGGTGAGAGGCAGTTGATTTCCAAAATTAGCTGTGTGTTAGAAACCAATCGTTTTTGTCTCTACTTCCAAAAGATTGGCTCTATTAGCTCTAATCAATCATTAGAGCCTTATGAAATTTTGTAGAGAATGCTATACAAAAAGGGAGAAAGCGTTGCTCCCAATGAGTTTATTCTCAGCGCCGAGTGTTATGGCTTGATAACAAAGAGCGATTGTTGTTGGGTAATCGAAACTTTTTTATCGAATTATCATAATTGATCTCAACTAAAATTTTTTAGTCAAGACTTGTATACAATCACTATTTCTGGCGCTAGCAGTAGAGTTTTTTTTTATTTTTATTGTTCGATTTTATGGCGTTTTTGATGTTGATGTCGCGGTCTATAGTGTGAGTTACCGCACTTTTTTAGGTATTCCCATCCTCCGAGTTTTGCGACTTGTTCTCTCCCGGTTTTTGTGCCGATCGCACCCTGTTCCTTCAGAATTACCACGGCGAACCGATCATTGTAAAAGCAGCCCAATAATAAGGATGCGACAAATTTCGATCGCCCCTAGCAGTCAACTCCGACGGTAAAGGCAGAGCTTGATTTTTGCCCGATCGCACCAAATAACCATCTTGCAAGCGCACTTCTCCCCGCAACATCGCCAACTGCGCTTGCCGCAAAGCCTCAGCCTTAATCGGCGCTGTACGCAACTGCTGGTAAAACTCAGTCATCAGCCCCAAAGTACCGATATCGCTGACATACCACAAACTCGCCAAAGCCGATTTTACCCCCGCGTGCACCGCCAACCCCGCAAACCCCAACTCAGCTTGTTCGTCTCCCACCGCCGTAGTACACGCACTCAAAACCAACAACTCCACCTGCGGGTTAGATAACTTCAACTGATCCAACTGATTCAACCGCAACTTAGTATCCCAAAACTGAATGTAAGAATTTTCCGCCCCCCCAGGCTGGAAATCGCCGTGAGTAGCTAAATGAATAATTTTGTATTGCGGTTGATTCCGCTTGTGCTTCAAATTTGCCAAAGTAAAAGCTTCATTGAGAAAAGACGAACCGGGCCAAATCTTGCCCACAATTGTCGATATTTCCAACGGCACCGCAGGCAAAGGATTTTGATCGTATTTGGCCGGAAAATTCGACGCACCCATCGCTAAAACTTCAGAACCCTTAACACCAGCATAGCGAGTATCAGTTAAACTCAAACTCGGAATCAGCCCCAGACTGTACTTTTCTACCAAAAACTGCTTGCCGTCGTAAAGAGCAGCCAAAGGCAAAGTTCGCAAACCTGAATCCATCGAAAACACCAAGGTGTCAATCTTGTTAGCCTCCAAGTCCGCTTGCAGCGGTGCAATTAACCACTGGTAAAGTTCCTCGGCAGGTTGCTTGTAGTCAGCAGCATTCAATCTCCTGGGAGTTCTGATAGCATTAGTGAATTCTTTAGCAACTTGCAGCACTGTCTGGCGGCTTGCAGGCACGCTTTTAAAAACACTTTTGCCGTCTGGCAATAACAACACAAGTTCTAAATGTTTGTCTTTTGCCCAGACGTAAAGGATGGCGGGTTTAACCCCAGTCAACTGATTGACGCTGTTGAGAGTATCTCGAATACTTTTCTGCGTGACTGACTTTTCAGTTACCGTGCCCCCAAAGTAACGTTCAAATTCCCGGCCCTGAGTTCTATCCCTTTGCTGCACTGCGTCGATCGGACTTATTTGCGCGATCGAACTCGCTCTAGAAATCTCAGGAACTCTCACATTCCCGATACTTTCTGTACTCACCGCACTCGCAGGCTTCTGTGGAGTTGTTGCCACGCTGGCGTTTTCTGTCGCCGCAGGCGTACCCAAATTGTCTTTTAACACCGACGGCGACAGCAGTATCGGGCCGCTAGCATTCTCGTTCTGCCGCGCCTCAACAGAGGTAGCAGCAGGCTCTGACGAGACATTTGCGTTACTGCTCTTTGGCACCGACGCTGCAGGGCCGAGAGTCACTTGACTCACAATTTGTTGAGAATTTTCTGTAGTTTGCAGTTCCACGCTGGTAGTTGGTGCCGGACTCGGCACGATCGCCAGCGGCCCGATAGTAGTTGAGGAGGTGGCAGTGTTCGACTTCGAGTTTCCCGTCCCAACATTCGCCGCCGTGCAGGTTCCCGACGGGCAAGTGCTTTGCAGCAGCGTCTGTGAACCCGATTGAGCCAGGCCGTCTGTAGAAATGCTGACCTCGGCGCGCTCAGTAGCAGTTCCTGTTCCCGGAGTCCGAAACGCTCCCCCAGCCTCGATTGCCACATCGCCGCCCGTATTGCCACGAGCTTTGATCGAAACAACTTCAACATCTTTCTGTCCGATAATTTGGCTCGAACCGGCACTTCCCGATTGCGAACTCGAGTTGATCACCCCTGTAACGATCCGGCCCGGCGCCGCAATCGAAATATCTCCCCCGCCTCTGGCACCAAAAGCATCGATGTTGCCGGTTTCTACCGCACCAGCGCTGCGAACATTGATAGGGCCCGCCACCCCGGAAGTTGAGCGAGATGAAACCGTACCCGCAGTCAACTTGCCTTGACTGCTAGTGATGTTAATCCCCGCAGTCGAGGTAACGTCTCCGACGGCTACAGTACCGCCCATCAGAGAGATCGTGGCGTTATCAGTGCCGACGATCGCACCCGTCCCCACGATCGCGCCTGCGCCATTGGGCGATCGAATAGTCGTCGGATCTTGAAATGTCACGGCCGCTGGCGTTGAATTTGGCGTTGAATTTGGCGTTCCAGAAGCAATCGATATCACACCGCTACCGTCAGCGCGCCCGATCGCGATCGAAGCAAACCCATTCCGAAAAGTGTTCAATTCAGCAGCAGTCAAGTTCAGAGCTTCTGTATCGTCAGAACCTTGAATTATAATGTTTTGGCTTGGATCGGCCGGTTGCAACACCAGATTGCCGTTGCTGGCGATCGAATTTTTGTCACCTGTCAAGTCAATTTCGTTGCCCGTCAGGGTAATATCTCCCCCTGTTTGGGCGCCACCAGCTTCGATCGCCCCTGCTGTGACTCCATTGCGCCCCGTCAGCGTCACCTTCCCCGCGCGATCGCCCCTGGTGTCGATCGCCCCGGCAGTCACCGTGCCCTGTGCGGTAACACTAACATCTCCCGCCGAATTGCCTGTATCTTCCGAAGAATTGACAGAAGTGTTGATGGTGCGGGAAGTTCCAGTAAGTAGCTGACCGGTTGTGACATTGCCTGCGGTGCTGACGATGCGAATTTCCTGATTTTTGGTAGTGATATTTCCGGTTCTGATATTGCCATCAGCTTTGAGAGTAATTGAGGCATTGTCGGTCGCGGTCAAGGAATTTGTGGTAGTTATTGTTCCCAAACCCGCTGGCGACTGAATAATTAGCGGATCGTAAAATGTGAAATCGTTGGCAATCAGAATGGAACCCATACCGTTGCTGCGGCCGATCGTAATTCCAGCAAACCCATTTTCCAAACTTCCGAGGTCGCTTGCCGTCAGATTCAAATAAATATTAGTACCGACATCTCCAGAACCGCCGATCGCAATATTTTGACCGGGACTCCAAGGTTGCAGTACCAAAAAGCCAGTACCGCTGACTGAATTTTTGTCGCCTTTAAAATTAATTTCATCACCCGTCAAAGTAATGTTTCCCGAACCCCCGGCGACGAAGCTCACTCCGAGAACATTCCGAGCCGTCACATTTACATTTCCCGTCGCTTCCGGGCCGCTGGCATCAAGTTTTTGGGCCGTTACATTCAGGCCCTCGAGCACAATATTCCCGCTGCTGCCGCTGCTGGGATTGGATGAAGAAATGTTGTTTGCAACAGTCGAACCCGGACTAATCAAACTAATATTTCCGCCGTTACTCGACAAATTGCCCGCAGTAATTTGACTTCCCGAAATGGCGATCGCACCGCCAGCCGTGCTAATTGTATCTCCAGAGTTCATCGAAAAAACACCTGCGCCACTGAGATCGGCATCTGCTCTCAATGTTACCGAACCAGTAGTTGCTTGAAAGCTCAACTCATTGTCCGCCAAATCAGCAATTGTAATATCATTGAGCGCTTCGAGAACCACATTTGACGTAGCCGACATACTTTCCAAAGCTGTAGCCGAAATTGTCAGCGAAGGCTCAGAATTGTTTTCCTGTCCTGCTAGCGTTCCTGTTGCCAAAATATTATTTTTGGCAATGATTTCCGCATCGCCCGCACCTTCTGGGGAATCTGTAATTAAAATATTTTCCGGATCTAACAGCAAAGTCCCCAAACCGTTTGTCCCAGAAGTATCGACATTACCGTTAAAAATTAATCTTTGCTTGCCCGACACTTCCACAAACCCCCCAACACCTCCGGTTTCCGTTGCAGAAACGCCATTTGCCCTGATGCTGCCCAAAAATGCTGTTGTGTTGTCAGCCCAGACAAAAACACTCCCGCCGTTGCCTGATTCAGTTGCGTTGGCAGCGATCGAACTTTTGGCATCCACGTAAGTCATCCTGGCATTCGGCACAGTTCCCTCGCCTCGGTAATCTCCCCCGATCCGCACCGTTCCGCCGCCGTCGGGCCCGGAAGCTTCAATCTTTGCTCCCAACAGCCCTACCTTGTCGCCCAACACGTTGACGCTTCCTCCCTGGCCCCCCGTAGCAGACACGTCCGCAGAACCCGCTACCAGCGCAGTTCCAGCACCTCCTGGCACTGTTTGACCGCCTGTGAGCACAACTTCACCTTGAGCGTTCGTAGTTATACCCGTAGCGTGAGCCACGCCGGGGCCCGAAAGCAGCCCTGGTAAACTCTGGGGAGAGAAGGGAACCGCTTCGGAACCCGACACTCCGGCTGCTGGAGAAACTTCTAAACTCAGCAAAAGTCCGTTTTGACTCAACCGCACCAGATTTTCGCCCGGAACAGCCGCCACAGTAATTTGACCGCCTGGGGCTGAAAGTTGCCCTGTACTGATTACCGTACCGCCCAGCAAAGTCAAATTTTGCCCGGTTCCGACAGCCAAGTTACCGGCATTGACAATACTTCCGGGCTGTGGCCCAAAAACAAAAGCATTCGGTGTTCCGACTAGGGCGGCGTAGTCGTTCGCCCCTGTACCGTTGAACCAACGGTCGTCAAAACCGATACCGTTAGCGGTGGTAGCCAAAAAAGACCCGGACACATCGAGTCGGGCATTTGCTCCGAAGATGATGCCTGCGGGATTCATCAGCAACAAGTTAGAATTGCCACCAGTAACTTGAATTAGACCGTTAATTAACGAAGCGTCCCCACCGACAACGCGGCCGAGGATATTTTTAACGCTTGGGTTGGAGATGAAATTGGCAGTTTCACCAGAATTCAGACCAAACCGAGTAAAACTGTGGAACAAATTTGCTCCGTCTCTGGAGGTAGTGCCGCCTTTAATATCGTAGCGAGGAGACGACCCTGTACCTGGGACGGTGACAGCGGTTCCGGTGCCGTCTGGGGCTGGAGTAATAGATTGTGCCGCAGCAATTTGAGATTGGGGATAAATTGCCACGAGTACCCATCCGCTGCTGTTTTCTTTGAGGAAAACCAGGTTGGGTAAAAAATCTACTATCAAAAATCCAGCAAGGGGAATTGCTGCCAGAATCGACCGCACAGCACGTTGAGCATTCATAAGTTTGCCTCGGTCTAGACCTTAATTCGAGTTTAAAATTGAGATTTTAGGTAAAAAAGAGTCGATCGCACCCCAATGCTGACACTTCCTAACGCGAACTCTCGATCGCAAATCTTAAATTTTAAGTCTAAATTTGATTGTGTCACCAACATAGCAAAGACTGACAGTAAGTGTCGAAACACAGGAAGTTTAAACAGAGAAAATTATGAGCGATCGAATTGTCCGTCTGATTGGTTTAACTGGGGGCATCGCCACCGGTAAAACCGCTATATCTAATTATCTGAGAGATGCCTGTGGATTTCCGATTTTAGATGCCGATATTTACGCCCGCGAAGCTGTGAACCCCGGTTCGCCAATACTTGACTCTATTGTAAAACGATACGGCGCGGGTATTGTGCTCCCGGACGGCAATTTAAATCGGCCAGAGTTGGGAAGTATTATTTTTTGTAACGCAGACGAGCGGCAGTGGTTGGAACAACTGATTCACCCTTACGTGCGCCGCCGATTAGTTGAGGAAACTCAAAGCTGCATTGCTGCATCGAGTTTGGTATCCCAAGACACACAGGATTTAGGTACAAAGACTCAAGAAACTGGCTTTTTTCACCCTCATCAAAAGCTAGAACGAAGTATTGTTGAAAAAAAACCCGGTTTCTGCGCCCCGGCTGACACGTTGACTTTGGTTTTGGTAGTGCCGCTGCTGTTTGAAGCTAACATGACTGACTTGTGTACCGAAATTTGGGTGGTGTACTGTTCACCCGAAGTGCAGTTAGAACGACTAATGCAGCGAGACGGATTGAGTTACGAGCGAGCTAATGCCCGCATTAACGCCCAGTTGCCACTAGCTCAAAAGTGTCAACAAGCTGATGTTATTTTGGACAACTCGTCAACCCTCGACTCGCTATTCCTGCAGGTAGATGTGCAAGTCAGTCGCTGTGAGATTTGATATTTGAGATTGACTCCGCGATATCAGTTTTAAAACTAGGTTTTTTTTACTCCCTGCGCGCCAGTTCGATTTGAGAGTTGAGATTTGAGATTGACTCCACGATTTTGTGAACGGGCTTTTTTCCCCAACCCCTTTCGACTCCTCCTTCGGAGTGGCGCGTAAGCGCTTTTGTCACAAAGCAAGATCAAAAAAGATCAGAAAAGATCAGAAAAAATAAAAGGTTCACAATTTATTTAAAAGTACAATAGCAACCATTTATGAAGTAAATGTGAAAATTAGGCATTGCCCGCTTTAAGGAATTTCATTCACCAAGATATGTATATGTAACGTGCGGACGGCGCGCCTCGGTACTCTCCTGTTGTTTCTTTAATCTCCGGGTTGCCGCTTCACCTCAATAAATTATCCAGTTAATCATAAAAGTAGTAAAACTTTACAATTGGTGGTTTTTGTTTCCTTGTTGGAAGAGCGTTTCCAGAGGATTCCAGGGGTCATAGCATTTTAGATTTTAGATTTTAGATTTTAGATTGGGGAATAATTTATAACTACCAAGGTTGGGAAGACGGGCATACAAGAGTAGCATGATTTTTTTGAACATGGTCTTGAATTCTGCTGGTTGCCCGCAAATAGCAGAGAACTAGAAATTATCAGTGAACAAGCGAGCTAGATGATGGATTTCACCCGCTTTTAACCAAAACTCAAAAAAATTGCAAGTGCCCTTACTTACTAATTGATGATTTCACCGCAATTATTTTTTTATCCTGATAGCAGAGTACAGACTGCGTATCAAGAAGGGGAAAATACAAACACCAAAATTTATGATGCGCGTTTACTCTTCCATCCTGATGTCAAGCCTGTTACTGAGTGCTGGCGCAGTTAATACTCAAAGCTTAGAAACTCGATCGACCTTTTTTGCTCAAGACAACCCTACTCCAGAAATTTTAACCACTCTAGCTGGCACTCCGACCTTTGAGGCAGATAACGATAAAGATGAGCCGCCACAACGAGGCACCGGGAGATAAAGCCGAAAACAGCTATAATTGCAGGGAATTAGGGGGAGAATGGGAGAATATAAAATTGGGAGAATAAGAGAAAAATTGAAGATTTCGATTTATTAATTCGGGACTTAGGTACTGCGTACCAAAAAACCGATTTTTCAGCGGTATTTGACGACTAAAGGCATAATTGTTCGCTATTCCGGTTGTTTTGCCAAGCGTCCTCAAGATATCAGACACCACACACCACCGCGAAATGTTGCACTCAAAAAAAAAGGTAAAGCGCGAGTAGGAATCTGGCGCTTTACCTTTTTTTTTAAACTTTTGCAGCTTTAGCTTTAATCTTCTGCCGCAGCTTCACCACCAACAACGACATCGCGAATCCGCAAACTTGGGCCGCCACAGCCGACGGGCAAACCGCTTTGTCCTGCCTTGCCGCAGCCGCCGGATTCATCCCAGTAGAAATCGTCGCCGATCGCCTCAATATCAGCTAAAGTGCTGAAAACATTACCCGAAAGAGTAACATCCCGCACCGGATTGTCGAGTTTTCCGTCGCGGATCATCCAAGCTTCGCCGGCACTGAAAGTAAACATTTCGCCGTTAGTCATGCCGCCTTGCCAATTGCGCGCATAAACTCCTTCTTTGATACCAGAAAATAAGTCAGCAACTGGCGTGTCACCCCGTTCGATCCAAGTATTCGTCATGCGGACGATCGGCGGATAATGATAATTCAAACAGCGAGCATTGCCAGTAGGCGTTTCTCCCAATTTGCCCGCCGTTTCCCGCGAGTGCAGTCGCCCGACTAAAGCGCCGTCTTTAATTAACTGAGTAGTAGTCGCGGGAGTGCCTTCGTCGTCGTAGAAATAGCTGCCCCGGTGTCCCTCTGGCGCTGCACCGTCGAAAATTTGCAAGTTTTTGGGGCCGAACTGGCGGCCGAGGGTCATAATTTCCAAAATGTCGGGATTTTCGTAGGCCATGTCGGCTTCGGAAAGATGCCCGAAGGCTTCGTGGACGAACAATCCGGTCAAAATCGGGTCGATGACGACGGTGTAGGTGTTGCCTTGAACGGGGGGTAAGGCTAGGGAATCTACGGCTCTCTGGGCGGCGCTGCGAACTTGAACATCGAGATCGGTTAAGTCTTCGTAAGCTTTGCGGGAACCGGTGGTTTCGCGGCCGGTTTGTACGGTTTCCCCGCTGCGGGCTGTGGCCGCAAAGCGCATTTCCATGTCTGCCCAACCTTGTTCGAGCATGGTGCCTTCGGAGGTGGCGAGGATCATCCGCTGGGTGCTGTCGCCGTAGCGCACGGAGATTGTGGCGATGCGGGGGTCAATGCTGCGGAGAATGGCCGCGTAGCGATCGCACAATTGCTTTTTGTCAATTAGGGGAACCAGACGGGGGTCTGTTCCTGTCAGCGGCAGCAAGCAAATGTCTTGTATTGGGGTGACAGGCGCCAGGATCGTTTCTTCTTCGCCGATCAGTTTGGCCGCGGCGATGGCTTCTTCGATTCTTTCGGCGAGGGTGGAAAGTCGGTTAAAACTGGCAAAGCCCCAGCCACCTTTGTGACAAGCTCTGACTTGGCCGCCAATTGAGACTCCTTCGCTGAGGGTTTCAATTTTTTCGCCCCGCAGCAGGATGTCGGTGCCTTCGGCTTCTTCCAGTCGAATTGCCAGATAATCGACTTGGTGACGGTAGCGTGCCATTAAGTCGGACAGCAGATTTTTCGAGTCGGCGATCGAGGTGGGCATAAGGAAAGCGCGGTGTTTAACTTACTTCATTTTGCACTTTTGTCAGGGCGATCGTACAAAATATCGCCCCAAGCGCGGAGATTGCGGCTTATTGGTACGGTTCTGCCAATATCGTTAGTTGACAAATGTGGATATCCTGTGAGTTAGGAGGAAGGTGCAAGAAATTATGCGGGATTTTTCGATCGTGCTGGTGCTTGACTCCTAACTCCTGAACTTTCCTATACATAAATACTTCACCCTTCATGCCTCCGAAGGTGGGTTTATAACTGTGAATACTTACTTTTTACCGACAATAAGCGAAATTTTAGCCTCCGAAGGCCAAGAAAATGACCTGAGTCTCTTTGATGCTAAGTTGGCGGGAGAAAACAACCGCCATCGGTGTCCTGCAAGCCGTGGGGCTTCTCGGCTGAAAGCTGAACAGGAATGGTACGGGGCGATCGCAGCTTTGAATCAAATGCTCGATCGGCAAAAATCAGGACAAAAAACAGATGCCGATCGAGCAAATTCTCGATCTACAATCCCCAATGCCTGCCAGGGATTGGTTTTGTCTGGCCCGTCTTCGGTTTTGACTGACCCCGCTTTGGCCAACGGCTTTGCCAATTGGATTTTTACCAGTATTCCCGACAACGATGCAGCTTTGTGGTCTTTTCGGGCTAGACAAACTTTAGCTTTAATGCCGGCGGCTGATGTGCAAACATCAGTGCCTGCAGCGGCCCCGGCTTTGGCTTTGACAAGTGGCGATCCTTTGGCGCACGAGCAGTTTTGTTTGGTTTTAACTGCTAGTTTTAGCTTGGTGATGGTTTTGGGTGAAAATTCTGCTGGAATTCCGGCTTTTCTATTTTCTTTCGATCCGCAAGTAGTCGCCAAAGCTTGGGAGGTTTTGCGGCGCAGGGTGACTGAAAGCGAATGTTTGCTTGCCAATTCTGACGGTAGTTTCAATTTATCAGTTAGCCAATTAACTAATAATTCTACTAAATTAGACGCGCTGTTCCAGCAGTTTTTGCCTGGGGAGCCAAATTATCAAACAGTGATGCAGTTCAGCCGCTTGCTGTTGCATAATTTGCCGGTTGGGAAAGATGAAGCAGGCAGGATAAAGGATGAAAGAATTGATGATGGTTTGAGTCCGAGGCATAAAAAGTTATCGGCTACAGATATCAACTGCAAATCTCCAATTCCTCTGGCTACTAAAGAGGTGGAATTGCTACAGGCGATCGCCCACGAAGTCCGCACACCTTTGGCTACTATCCGCACGCTGACTCGATTGTTGCTGAAACGTCCCAAGCTCGAGCCTGTTGTGGTCAAGCGTTTGGAAATGATTGATGCTGAGTGTACCGCTCAGATCGATCGTTTCGGTTTAATTTTCCGTGCCGTGGAATTGGAAATGTCGCAAGCTAAAAATTCTGGCGTGCAGCTAACAGCAATGTCCCTCGGTGAAGTGCTACAAAATAGCATTCCCCGCTGGCAAAAACAGGCCGCTGTGCGAAACCACACTTTGGAAGTTATTGTGCCGAAAAAGTTGCCTGCGGTAGTCAGCGATCCGACGATGTTGGATCAGGTTTTAACTAATTTGATTGAGAATTTTACTCGAACTTTGCCCTCCGGTAGTCGCATTCAGGTGGAGGTGACGTTAGCGGGCGATCAGTTAAAGTTGCAGTTGGAATCGGAACACTTACCTCAAGATAATGGCGCATCGACTTTTGCAGCTAAGGCGAATGGTCCTTTGCGCTCGATCGGGCCTTTGTTGATGGTGCAGCCGGAGACGGGAAGTTTGAGTTTAAATTTGAGCGTGACTAAGAATTTATTTCGGGCTGCTGGTGGGAAGTTGGTAATTCGCCAGCGGCCCCAAAAGGGTGAGGTGATGACGGTATTTTTGCCGCTGCAATAGTTATTAATTATTGGCAAAATCTGTAGGGGGGGGTTTAACCAACCATCTATCTCAGAAACGAACAATATAATAAACCCGCCCCAGCTTGGGCGGCCAATCAGAATGGATATTTTTTGAAGGGGAGCGAACCTAATGTTAATTTGGGTTATTGGTTGGGTAGGGGCGGGTTTAACCAACCATCTATCTCAGAAACGAACAATATAATAAACCCGCCCCAGCCCCAGGACAAATCAGAATGGATATTTTTTGAAGGGGAGCGAACCTCATGTTAATTGGGGTTATCGGTTGGGTGGGGGCGGGTTTTTATAGATTGTTTGTGAGCCTCAAATATTGTTGGTAAAACCCGCCCCTACAGCACGATCGCATCAATTAAAATCTCGCTGACTTTACTTAATAATTGCCTCATCCACCCTTCACAAATCAAACAAGGAGTTGGATACCTCATTGAAGCACACAAGAAGGTTCTCGAAGCTTATCCCAATGCAATCTTAGTTCTTTCAGGGACACATACAAATCGTCTCCCGGTATTCAGAACTAAAGTTCAAGACCACAACGAGTAACCAGGGCTGGACTGATTCTGAACAGAAGCCCGCATTAGCAGAGCCATCCCAGAGCATCGGTGTGCGCTCAGGATCGCGTCCAACTCCAATACCGGGAGATTTTTTTTCCCAAGGATCTTGGATATGCTCGGAGGGAATCCAGGCGTCCTTCATTCCCAGTTCTTCTCCTTAGTAATATCGTTGGTGTACCACGAAGGGTGAGCAATAACATCATGCGGATTTTGGCTTGAGAAATCCCTATTCTGCTGGCGACGCGATGCTTGTCATGATTACTCAATGTCCAATTGGGCCATGCACCTTCAGGCAGCAGTATGATGAGCCGCTTGACACGCAGTTCCATGCTTATTTGGAAGCGGTGATTAATCCCCAGATTCGTATGGGTCTACTCGCAGATGGCGCTAAACCCAGCAGCTATGACGATCGCAAAGTCCGCTGGTCTGGGATTGGAGTGGCTGGATTCTGGTCTCTCCGTCAAGACAGGCTCACTCTGGAAGTTGGACCCACTAGCTACCCCCATTGTAGTCTGGATTTGACTCGTCCTTCGTTGGAATCGCTAAAGCTGATGATGCGCGGACTGAGAACTTACCAAGATCCCTACGCCTATTTTGCTAGGGGAGTTGGGGTTGCGGTAGTTCCGCTGACTACCGATGGTATTGTCTACATTGGTAAGCGATCGACTTCCTTGGATTACACAGGCGTTCTCCATTTTGTGGCGGGTTGGGCTACATTTTCTCCTAGAGTTCAAGACATCAATTTTTATCAAGATGCTCAACGGGAATTGTGGGAAGAAGTGAATGTTGCCATGACCTTAAATGACACGAATACTCGGTTTATTGGCATATCTGGCAACCCGCTCACGGGGGAAGTTGATTTGGTTTTTGTGGTGCAAACAGAAATGCCCGATCGCCATTTTCGATCAGGTCAGTGGGAGGAGCATTCTTGTTTGGTTGGCATTTGCAGTAAAGCTGAAGCTGAAGTTCTGCTGGAACATGGACTGTTACCCGGAGAGCAAGAACCTTGCGGTCTGATGTTTTCCTCTCGCTTGGGCTTAGAATACTTAGTTCAACAGCATTGGTGAACGGTAGATAGAAAACACCTGACCGCGCTGGCAATCAAATATTTTGAACAGGATCAAACTCTATGCAATGGCTCAATGAACCCTCCCAATGGACAGACTCAGGCGATCGCTTGATTGTCAAAACTTCTCCCAAAACAGATTTCTGGCGAATTACCCATTATGGGTTTATTCGTGATACCGGACATTTTTACTTTGATTCCATCAGCACTGATTTTGTTGTTGATGTCAAAATACGCGGCAATTACAAAGATCTCTACGACCAGGCCGGCCTCATGCTGCGTGTCGATGAAAAGCATTGGATCAAGACAGGCATTGAATATGTTGATGGCGTACAAAATCTGAGTGCTGTCGTCACCCATGACTATTCAGATTGGTCAGTCATTCCCTTGCCGAACCCCCCTGATGTTTTACACTTGCGCGTTGAACGCTCTAAAGAAGCTATCCAAATTTTCTACTTAAATGAAGCTTCTAACTATGCAATGCTCAGAATGACGTATTTACCCTATGAAACGCTTCAAGTAGGGGTTATGTGTGCCTCCCCAGACGGAGATGGATTCGAGGTGACGTTTGAGGATTATCAGGTCAATGCTACAGGATCATAATCTTCCTTTGGGCCCATTCCGAAGTTCAGTGCCTTCAAATATTGCCGAACTGTAGGCGAGTGTCACAAGCAGAATTATATTAATCAGTCGGTTGCCTTATTCATCTAACCGTTGCCCAACTAAATGCTCTATTTCGATACAATGATTCCTCTTCTGTCTTAAGCAAAAAAACACACCCTTTTCCTTAAGTTGGTGGTTTAATCCTTACTAATACCAACTCTCCAAATTCATGCAACAGTAAGTTAATTGTATGTAATAAAATCAACGATGAGAACTGTGCTAAAAAAGAGCCATTGCTCATCCACGCATTGTAAAAATGATCTGATAGACTGTAAAATAAGAGAAATTAAAACTACAGCTTAGTCGAGAGTAAATTGTGAAACAACCAGCATTTTCATCAATAGTTTCAAGTCAGGGTTATGGTCGTATCGGTAAATTATCTTTTTCACAGAGTGAACTCTTTACACCCATCTTATTTCCGGTGGTATGTCTGGTTACTGGTACAACAGCTCGTGGAGGAGGCTTGTGGAAATATATCCTTCATGCAGATGAATCCAATGGGTTGCTGCAACGTAATCTGCCAGTGATGTCTCAGGTACTTCATTTTTTAAATTTTATTCCTAATAAGCCTAAAAGCCTAGAAAAGTGGCGAAAGCGTGGCATTCAAGGAAGTTACAGAGAGGATTTATCACTAGAATATACAGCTCCACTTTTTCTGGATTCAGGAGGATTCAAACTACTGTGGAATAAAACTGTTAACTTATCTGCCTACAGTCTCTCTATTGA
Source organism: Microcoleus sp. Pol1C5 (assembly GCF_036701115.1). NCBI lineage: Bacteria > Bacillati > Cyanobacteriota > Cyanophyceae > Oscillatoriales > Microcoleaceae > Microcoleus > Microcoleus sp. Pol1C5. Next base: position 61,381 of record NZ_JAUBQE010000050.1, read on the forward strand.
AGATGGAAAAGGTCCCGAGACAATTTTGAAATTACAAAGAGATTTTGGTGCTAGTATTATTGCCACGTTAGACTACCCTTTACCACCCAATTTGGAAGCTTCGGAAGCTAAAGAGCGGATGGACAAAAGTATAAAAAATGCTGTTATGACAGCTCTTCATATTCAAAAAGATACCGATTACAAACCATTTCTTTACGTAGCTGCTCACGGGCAAGATCGAGCCAGCATGGGTTATTATGTCAAGCAAGTATTTGATGAATTCCAAGATAAAGGCTTGAAAAATTACCCTTTCGGGTTAGCTGTTGGCTCCTTAGTGCCTCTGCGCGGAGCACATAAATATTCTACTATCATTGAAATACTAATGGGATTGCGCGATCGGCTTCCAGAAGAACGAAAAAACAAAACTCCTATTCACGTTTTTGGAGTGACTGGGAGCTTAATACCGATTCTTGCATATTTGGGAATAGATAGCTTTGACTCTAGCACCTACGTTCAAGAAACAAGAAGCCTCAATTATTTTGACCATACAACTGGACGATATCATCCATTTCTGGAGATGGAAGAATTGACTTGTAATTGTCGCGTGTGCAAAGACAATTTGAATTTGAGAGAGTTGCAAGAAGGGTTGACATCGGAAATTCGTGGTCGTCCGTTGCCTAACGGAAAATACAAGAGTGAATATTACGGTAAAATAGCTCTGCACAACTTGGAGATGGATTTCCAGGTGGTTGAAAAGACAAAGAAAGCTATAGAAGCTGATTTATTGCAGGATTATCTTATTAAGCATATAGAGAAATTTCCTAAATTAAGGTCTGCATTGGATGTTATTGCTATAGAAGATGAGAGCTTACAAGTTAGGCTAACGCGCACGTTAACTTCTATACCTAAAGAGTATAAACTTAATAGAGATGAACGAGTTATTTCTCTGAGATATACATCAGAGGATTTTAACATTTTAGAGAAAAGTGATTATTTCCCCCCTAAAAATCAGCGTGTACTGCTAGTCATCCCTTGTTCGGGTGATAAGCCTTATTCTAAATCCCGTTCCCATTGTTTGATTGCCGAACGGCTAGAGCAAGCTTTGGGGAAAAAGGCAAAATTGGTTCATAAGGTAACGCTTTCTGGACTTTACGGCCCTGTTCCAGAGGAATGGGAGGATGAACCAGCCATCATGGAGTATGATTTTCGGTTAGAGCCATTTAACCGAGATCAGATTGCCCTGATTGCCGATCGCCTAGTAACTTACTTGCAGCGACATGGCGATCACTATCTCGCTTGTATCGGTTATGCTACCAGTCAGGCTTATCGCACAGCACTTGAGCAGGCACAGCAGCAGGCATCTGGGTTGGTAGTGCTTCCCATAAAGCCCAAAACCCGTAGGTTGACCGAGTTTTTCCGACAGGAAAATGTCGCAGAGTTGGTTGAAGAGGTTAAATTGGTTCTGAAGAGTTCAAAATAGTAGTATTAAACTAACAGTGTTGCAAGGATAAAGAAACAATGCAATCCCTTGAAGAAATTATAGATCAGAAAATTGGTGAAGTTAGGACTGAAGCTCTTGATTTTAGCTTTGGCGAAATTGTTAATCTATATAAATCAAAAGAGCTGATAATTCAAGCAGAATATCAACGTCTTTTCCGGTGGTCAGATCAACAAAAATCGCGTCTTATAGAATCAATTATTCTAGAGCTACCAATTCCACAAATTTTTGTAATAGAAAATATTGATAGCGTTTTTGAATTGGCGTTGCTGAATTTATGTATGATGTAGCGATCAAGAGCCAAAAACATTATTCAAAACAGGATGGAATCTTTAGCT
>NZ_JAUBQE010000051.1:0-62420 GCF_036701115.1 Microcoleus sp. Pol1C5
TGCACGATCTGTTCGATCGCCCTATCCCCTAAGCCTTGCTGTATAAACCTTTTAGCTAATTATTCAGCAAGCCCTAAGTAGTCTTTTCTTGCTAGATTACGGTAGGTTATTGGTTTTTTATGGGTTTTTTCTTCGATTGGTTTATACACGATGTCTATGATTTTTTCTGTATGAACTCGGGCTTCGTTTAATATTCCTAACTCGGTTGGATAACTAATGTCGGCTGGGGCCGAGGGAGCATCTACGATCAACTTACCGCGATAAAGTGAGTCATTCTTGGCGTTCGAATCCTTTGTTTTTTCTGGTTTAATTGGGGTGAGGAGGCGAATTTTTTCAACCATTCGTTCGTTGACTTTATTAATCAAGTTCGGACTAATTATTTGCCGAAAATGAACTAATAGAGATGGGTCAAAGGGTAACTTGTTACTGTAGCTTTATTGACAAATAAAGTATTGTAAATAGGGGTTTTCCCGGATCTGTTCTACTGTGAGGCGATCGCTAATTCCCAGTTTTTCTTTAATGATTAATGCTCCCAATGCCATCCGAAATGATTTGGCCCTTAAGCTCTTTTCTGCGGGGAAGTTTTCAGCATATTCTGCTTAAAACTCTGACCACGGAATTAGTTCGGCCATTTTTATCCAACGGTTGTCTGATGACAACCTTCCTTCAAAGGGCCGTTCAAACTCGGATGGGAGACTTGAGGCAAGCTCAGCTTTTCTGTACACGATCGCACTGGGTGATGCAAGGGTTTTGTACTATTTTACCTATTTATCTTGCACACTTTTCTCGATCGCACGATCGATCGCATAACCAGGCCGTGTAACCTTTGTGCACTTATCCAGCAAGCCATAAATATAAAATCCCCAATCCCAACTCTAAAATCTAAAATCTCAAATAAAATGACGCCCGCTAAAGTTTCCCACCAGTACAAAAGCACTTTACAGGAAATCGGCAGGCGTCATAATCAAGCAAACTTAAATCTTAGAAAAGACCCAGTGTGAAAGATTTGTCGATCGGGAAAATAGCACCAATACCCAACCACAGAGTTACCGCAGTTCCCAACAGGAAAACTGTAGTAGCAACAGGGCGGCGGAACGGATTTTGAAACTTGTTAACGCTTTCGATGAACGGAATCAAAATCAAGCCAATGGGAACAGCAGCCATGCAAGCAATACCCAACAATTTGTTAGGCAAAACCCGCAGGAGTTGGAACACAGGCCACAAATACCATTCCGGCAGAATTTCCAGCGGAGTAGCAAAAGGATCAGCCGGTTCTCCAACCAAAGCCGGGTCGAGTACAGCCAAACCGACGCAAAGAGCAAACGTTCCCATGATTACTATAGGGAAAACGTAGAGCAAGTCATTAGGCCAAGCTGGTTCGCCGTAATAGTTGTGACCCATGCCCTTAGCGAGCTTAGCGCGGAGGTCTGGATCGCTCAAATCTGGTTTTTTGATAATAGACATAGTGAGAGTGTTCTCCTTTTAGTTTTACCCGGGCCTGGGATTCCGCTGTATTCGTTAGTCTGCATCAGCGGCGCGATCGCAGGAAGTATTGACCGTAAATAAATATCATGAGTGATGAATTCTGAATTTTCCACTCAAAATGCAGCGGGGGGCAAAAAAATACCGCCCCCACAACTCAAAACTTACAACGGGCCAGAGATACCTTGCTTGCGAATCATCAAGAAGTGAGCCAGCATGAATACTACAATCAGCCAAGGCAACACAAAAGTGTGCAAGCTGTAGTAGCGAGTCAAAGTGCCTTGACCGACGCTGACACCGCCACGCAGCAGTTCAACCATCAAAGAGCCGACAAACGGGATGGCTTCGGGGACGCCCGAAACGATTTTAACCGCCCAGTAACCGATTTGATCCCAAGGCAGCGAATAGCCGGTCACCCCGAAAGAAACAGTGATGACTGCCAAGATTACTCCTGTCACCCAGGTTAACTCGCGGGGCTTTTTGAAGCCGCCGGTCAGGTAAACCCGGAAGGTGTGCAAAATCATCATCAGTACCATCATGCTGGCAGACCAGCGGTGGATGGAGCGGATCAGCCAGCCAAAGTTGACTTCATTCATCAGGTATTGCACTGAAGAAAAAGCTTCTGCTACCGTGGGACGGTAATAGAAAGTCATGGCGAAGCCAGTAGCAAACTGGATCAGAAAGCAAACTAAAGTAATTCCCCCCAAGCAGTAGAAAATATTGACGTGCGGGGGTACGTACTTTGTAGTGATGTCATCGGCGAGCGCCTGAATTTCCAGGCGTTCCTCAAACCACTGGTAGGTTTTTGAGTCGGTGATTTGTTTAGAAAACATGGAGCCAGAATTCCTAAAAGAATATTGCTGTGGTTGAGGTTCAGGGCAGCAGCCACAAGGTTTTTTGTCGCCCCGCGCCGAGCAGCTTGCTTTTACTAGCAAATGCCTGAGGCTATTTTTTAAATTTGGAGCTGACGAAAGGAACTCTATTGTGCGATCGCCTGCAAGCCCTGGGAAACTAAGCGGTGGCTTGTCCCTACTCGCTGGCGTTGCCCGATCGAATTCCAGACTGTGATAAAAAATGTAACATAATTGCCGTGCAATTTTCACACGAGCGAAGCTTTTGCCGAGTCTCAAATACCATGTTCTGCAAGCTCAACATCCGCCCCTACCCGGCATACAGCCAAGAGCAGAGCTACAGACTAAAGTCCGAGCCTGCCGGCGGGTCGCTGGGGCATTAATTTTAATATTAATGATAAAACTTCACTCATTTTGCGATTAAATGTTACATTTAACTAATTTTTTGTTGGCGGACTTTTGACTGATCCCGAATGCCTTGGGGAGAGTTAAATGCCCAAAAGCTTAAAAGCCTACAAACTTAAAATACACGAGATGCAATACTTGCCTATCTTTTACAGAAAAATCATGCACAGACGAGTTTTCCAGATTGCTATTGTACTTTTCTTCCAAGTCGTCCTATTTCTAGGCGGGTGGACGCAGCCTGCGGCGGCGCTGACTCCTGAACAGCAGCTATTGAGCGAAGCTTGGCGAATTGTCAACCGCTCTTATGTAGACGACAGCTTCAACTCTCAAAACTGGTGGTCGGTTCGCCAAAAAGCTGTCAAGGAACCGCTTAACGACAGACAGCAGACTTATACGGCTATTCAGGGGATGCTGGCGAAACTCGACGACCCCTTCACTCGACTGCTGAAACCCGAACAGTACCGCAGCTTGCAGGTCAACACTTCGGGAGAATTGACGGGTGTGGGGCTGCAAATTGCGATCGACCCCCAGACAAATACCCTGACAGTGGTGGCTCCTTTGGCCGGCTCACCGGCCGATAAAGCTGGCATCCAACCCCTAGATCGGATTCTGAAAATTAATGGCACTCCTACCTCAGAATTGAGCCTAGACGAAGCAGCAACTCGAATGCGCGGCCGCATCGGCACTGCCGTTACCTTGACCTTGGGGCGCGAGGGAAGGGACGTTGCTGAGGAAATTGAGCTAGTGCGCGATCGCATTGCTCTGAATCCGGTTTACGCCCAATTGCAGTCGGGATCGGAAAATTTGCCGGTGGGCTACATTCGCTTGAGTCAATTCAGCGCTAACGCCACTGAGGAAGTCGCTCACGCGATCGACCGCTTGGAAAAACAAGGAGCCGCCGCCTACATTCTCGACCTGCGAAACAACCCGGGCGGACTGTTGCAAGCAGGGATTGAAATTGCCCGCCTGTGGCTCGATTCCGGGACGATCGTCTACACAGTCAACAGACAAGGCATTCTCGGCAGTTTTGAAGCCTCTGGACAAGCCCTAACTAACGATCCGCTGATTGTTTTGGTGAACAAGGGAACTGCCAGTGCTAGCGAAATTTTGGCGGGTGCGCTGCAAGATAACGGCAGAGCTCAACTGGTAGGAGAAAAGACTTTTGGCAAAGGACTGATTCAGTCGCTGTTTGATTTGTCTGACGGTTCCGGGTTGGCCGTGACTGTTGCTAAGTACGAAACACCTAACCATAAAGATATTAACAAGCTGGGGATTTCGCCCGATCGCGTAGTGCCTTTGGAACCTATCGCGCGCGATCAGATTGGCACCGAAGCAGACTTGCAATATCAAGCTGCACTGCAACTACTTAAAGAAAAAACCGTGCTGGCAAAGTCAGTATAACCCGGAGTTTGAAGTTTTGAGATTCCAACAGGTGACAATACGCAGGTCTGTCTGTCTCTGCGTTTCGTTCGCCCGGACAGGCAAGAATCATCCTAAAAACTCTTTTACTCAAAAGTGATATCACGTTCCGACAGATTCATCTGTCATTGTTCGCTGTGCGAACCAATGACATACAAGAATGATGCACATCGGACGTGATATCCAAACCCAAAACTGCTGTTCCCTTAAGGTTGCGGGGTTGATTCCTCGGCGTCGGGTACGTCGGCTTCTTGCAAAATCACCGGACGCTGCTGCGGGTCAGCTTGGTTGCTTTGCTCTTGCATCACAGTTTTAGCAAGACTAGGGTCAAAGTAGCGGTTAAAGTCGGCTCGCGACTGATTTACTCGCCCTTGGGTAAGATTGACTTCAGCTTGGATTTCGTGCAATTTTTCTTGCACCGCCCGGTAGTGAGGCCAAAGCTGAACCAAAGCAGAAGTGGCACAGACTGAAAGTACCATGTTGACTGCCAACTTGACGCCTGTTTCGGCCGCGAGGGTTTGGTGAGGGTAAGAACGCTGACGGCTGCTACTGCGACGATGAGTAACCCGAGGGGATTTTTTTACAGGACGCAGTGGGGTAACGGTGGGTTGAATCGCTTGCATAATGTTTTTTCAAATACCTGAGACTGACGTTTTAGAGTTCAAAAGAGCAAATTCTGAGCTTAACGCACACTCGCCGCTGTTTGTCAGGGTGCTGACAGCCAAAATTGTTGAAACAAAGGTGACGCGTGAAGACAGAATTTCCCCATAAAAATGCCTGCCCTTGCAGTCTCGTCTTGCTGAACACAAACAATCTACTGCACTGCGGCAGTAATTGTCTGTATCTGTAATGCGAGAGATTTAACTGGTCAGGCAGGCGTTTTGCGGTTCGCAACTGGTGTCTGGAAACTATTTGTACAGTTCAGTTGACAGCCGGAAAGCCAAGATTCCGGGAATCAAAGCAATTACGAGCGCTACGTAGACTTGGGTATCTGTTAAAGACATATTCGCAAAACTCCTTTTCGCGGGCACGAGCTTTCACCAATTTGAGACAAATTGGCACTTTTGGGAATCATTTGTTACAACTTGCAACACAAATGGTGCGTCCGGGGGGAGTGCCCCAGCGGTCCAGTGACCCAGTGGCGCAGTTTTTGAGTGTTGCAGGGGGAGAATTTTTCCTTGTTGCCTGGGACTGCTTGCTTGGGAAGTTGTTCGGACGATCGCCTCCCACAGAATTACCGCGTTAGGTTAAGATTTAAATGAAGGTGACACTAATTTTAGACAGAGCGGGTAATTTGCGCTGCGCTCGACCCTTGCCAATCTTAGGTTCACAAAATAGTTAATGCTAGATCAATTTCTCGACGCTTCACCCAATTTTGGAGTTGACGGCTTTTTATTATTGTTGGTTTTGGTGGCTTTGGAAGCTGTACTTTCGGCTGACAACGCGATCGCCCTGGCATCTATTTCTAAAGGTTTAGAAGATGCCAAGCAACAGCAAAATGCTCTCAACTTGGGTTTGATAATTGCTTTTGTACTGCGGATCTTACTAATTTTAACGGCTACTTGGGTGATCCAATACTGGCAGTTTGAACTGCTGGGTGCTCTCTACCTGCTGTGGCTGGTTTTCCAACATTTTACTTCAGATACAGATTCTGAAGGAGAACATCACGGGCCCAGATTTGCGTCTGTGTGGCAAGCAATTCCCATGATTGCTTTTACGGATTTAGCGTTTTCATTGGATAGCGTTACTACTGCGATCGCTGTTTCTGATAACACTTTTATCGTCGTAACAGGCGCTACTATTGGAATTATTGCCCTGCGATTCATGGCCGGGTTGTTCATCCGCTGGCTGGATGAGTTCGTTCACCTAGAAAGTGCTGGTTACATCACAGTTGGGTTCGTGGGACTGCGGTTGTTGGTGAAAGTAATTAATCCAGATTTAGTTCCTCCCCAATGGCTGCTAGTTTCCAGTATAGTCTTGATGTTTGTGTGGGGATTTTCTAAGCGCACTCTAGAGCCAGTCGAGATTGCAAAATCTCTAGAAATGGCTCTCAATCAGCCGGATTCAGAACTTGCTGTGCGAGAATCGCAAGGACAAAAGTCCGAAAATTAATAGACTTTCATTTGAATAAAATTAGCTTAAATCTGTCACACCAACAAGATTTAAGGCTGGTCAAAACCTGCCAAAGCTTTTCATCCCGCTGACTTGAGTCCGGGGATGAAAGGCTTTTATTTTGTAATATTGTTTCCTTCAGTAGCTTATCGAACGGAGAGGAGTACAATTGGGCCTATGGGAAGGCAGCGATCAAAATAATACTCAGCAATGGTTAGGCTGGTGGGATAGCGAGGGGAATTTGTTGCTGACGGGGTTGGCGGCATATTCGCGATCGATCCGGATCTGAATTGAGCCTTGGTGGTTGCTGTATTTTTTGAGGAGAAGGAAAGAGGGCGAGTGATGGGAAGGAGTTGGTGGCGATCGAATTTCACCTGTCGGTTAGAAATGTAACCTTCCTGTTGAGTGGCTGCAAATAACCTTTTCTACAGATGGCAACGGTTTTAAATTATTTTTGGGAGATGTCTATTAGCAATTAGCAATTAGCTATGGCTTAGGCTTACCAACAAAGAAAGCTAAGGGAGAATTGTCACCACAAGATAACCGAACTTTAGAACCAATGGGCAAAACATTTCCTGTGGTTGTAAGTGCATATAACTTTTCGCCAGACGGAGTTTTTAAACAATAACGATTTTCTCTGCCTAAAAATTGGCGATCGCAAATCACAACAGCCGAATTTTCATCTAAGAATAAACTTAAATCTTCCTGCCGGATCATCAATTCTCCTTCGGTAGAAGCATCACAAGGAACTTTTACAAATGAATCTCCTTTAACAGCAAAACAACCTACTTCTGTTTCCCAAAAATCCTGCTTTAGCGATGCAGAAACAAAATTAGCTTGCGTCACAAACTCCGCCACAAATCGAGATGCTGGTTCTTGATAAACTTCCTCTGGAGTGCCAAACTGTTCTACTTGACCTTGACGCATCACCGCTACCCAATCTGAAATCGAAAGTGCTTCTTCGCGATCGTGGGTGACAAATACACCAGAGGTTCCCGTTGCTTTGAGAATCTCGCGGACTTCCTGACGCAATCTTAACCGTACTTGTACATCTAAATTACTCAACGGTTCATCTAGTAAAATAATCGCAGGTCTTGGGGCTAAAGCACGGGCCAGCGCCACTCGCTGTTGCTGACCCCCGGATAATTCATGGGGATAACGGTTTTCCAATCCTTCTAATCCCACCAGCGCTAATGCTTCGGTAACACCTTTCTGAATATTATGCTTTGACTCTTTTCCTTGATGCGTTAAGCCAAAAGCTACATTTTTCGCGACTGTTAAATGGGGGAAGAGTGCATAGTCTTGAAATACCATACCAATGTCTCGCTGTTCCGGCGGGACTGACATATTAACACTTGCTACAGTTTTTCCTGCTAAAGCGATCGTTCCTGCTTGTAGCTGTTCAAAACCAGCAATTAACCGCAGCAACGTTGTTTTCCCACAACCCGATGGCCCCAACAACCCCAGTATATCTCCTTGATGTAAGGTCAGGGTGACAGATGCCACCGCAGGTGATGCTGCTTGGGAATACTGTTTTGTTACACCATCCAAATGCAGAATTATCGGTCGAGCCATTATTGCTATAAATAATCAACAACTTACTATTCTACAATATACCAGTTTAGTGAGATTAATTATCAGAAAGCCTTGACAAATGTTTACATCTACTGATAAACTAGCAAGCTAGATTTTTTACTAGAAATGAAAAATTCCCAAAAATCACTACACCAAACAGGAATCAGGACAATCCAATGGCTATCGACCTTACGCAGTTTATCCGCTAGTGGGTGGACACTTGCAGTTATCGCTTTAGCATTGCCGATCGCCATACCAGTCATCAGTGTCTTATCCAGTATCTTTTTTGAAGCTAAAGATACATGGCAACATTTAACCGATACAGTTTTAACCCGTTATATCGTCAACTCTTTATTGTTAATGATCGGCGTAGGCTTTGGTGTTGTCGTGATTGGCGTAGGATGTGCATGGTTAGTAACAATGTGTCGCTTTCGGGCGAGTCGCGTATTTGAATGGGCATTACTGTTACCCTTAGCTGCCCCAGCTTATGTCCTAGCATATACTTATACAGACTTTTTAGAATTTTCCGGTCCAGTTCAAACTGCTTTGCGTTATATTTTTGGCTGGAGTTATGGAGACTATTGGTTTCCTAACGTGCGATCGCTCCCAGGAGCAATCTTAATGCTAATCTTAGTTTTATATCCCTATGTCTACCTATTAACAAGAGTTGCCTTTTTGGAGCAATCCACTTGTACACTAGAAGCTAGTAGAATACTCGGATGTAGTCCTTGGCGGAGTTTTATTACAGTTGCCTTACCAATGGCTAGACCCGCAATTGTTGCAGGTTTAGCACTGGCTTTGATGGAAACTATCAACGATTATGGCACTGTTCAGTATTTTGGAGTTGATACATTCACCACAGGTATTTATCGGACTTGGTTTGGCATGGGAGAACGAATTGCAGCTAATCAATTAGCTGCCCTGTTATTATTATTTGTTTTGGGTTTAATTTTAGTAGAACGCTGGTCGCGCAGTCGGACTAAATATTATCAAGCTAGCAGTCGCTATCGCCAACTACAAACTTATCAACTTAAAGGAATCAGGGAAATTTTAGCGGTAACTGCTTGTTTGATTCCGCTATTTTTGGGTTTTTTATTGCCAGCGGGTCTTTTAGTCAAGTTGACCTTAGCTAACTGGCAACTCACTTTAGATGAACGCTTTTGGATCTTTGCCCGTCATAGTTTAATTTTGGCCACCCTGACAGCAATTTTAGCAGTAGTTATTGCCTTGATTATGGCTTATGGCTTACGGTTATATCCTAATTTAGGAGTGCAGTTTGGAACGAGAGTTGCGGCAATGGGCTATGCTGTACCTGGTTCTGTCATTGCAGTGGGGATTATGGTTCCCATTGGAAAATTTGACAATCTATTTGATAGTTGGATGCGCCAGCAATTCGGGATTTCTACAGGCTTGTTGTTAAGCGGTACGATCGCAGCTTTGGTATTTGCCTATATAGTTCGCTTCCTAGCTGTTTCTTTAAATGCGGTGGAGTCAAGTTTGAGCAAAATCAAGCCTAATTTAGATGATGCAGCGAGAAGTTTGGGTTATAGTCCGATGCAAACTTTAGTTACAGTTCATACACCAATGATGACCGGAGGTTTACTAACTGCCATGATGTTAGTATTCGTTGATGTAATGAAAGAGTTACCTGCTACTATAATTATTAGGCCTTTTAACTTTGATACTTTGGCGGTGCGAACTTATCAACTTGCCTCAGATGAACGATTGGCTGAAGCTTCTGGCCCGGCATTGGCAATTGTTTTAGTTGGGATGTTACCAGTAATTTTATTGAGTTGGAAAATTGCGCGATCGCGCAAGTCTTCAACACAGTTAACGGTTAACAGTTAAAGGTTAAAATTATCCCTTTACAAATCAAGATGATTAATAAAATTTCACCAATGTTTACCCGCACTACTGGCACAATCTCTTTCTTACTACTTACTATTTTGGTCACGTTTGGATGCCAAAAACAGGCAGCAAGCCCCCTCGAAACATTACAAAAAACTAAGCAATGTCCAGGATGTGACCTGACTGATACCAAGTTAAGTGACATTGATTTAACAAGCGCTAATCTCAATGGTGCTAAGTTGGAAGGTGCTGTGCTAGAAAAGGTCAAACTTAATGAAGCCTTACTCGATAGCGTCAATCTCAAAGGTGCAAATTTAAAAGGTGCTTCTCTGGAAAAAGCAGGTTTATTTTCTGCTGATCTCACAAATGCTGATTTGAGTAATGCAAATCTCAAGGGGGCTTTTTTGCGAGGGGCAAAACTGAATAATGCCAATCTCAGTAATGCCGATTTAAGTGAAACTGACTTAAATAGTGCTGATTTGACTGGGGCAAACCTGAAAGGGGCAAATCTGAAAGGCGCTATAATGCCTGATGGTAAAATTAAAAATTAAAGTTGATGTGATTCGGCGGTTTCAACCGCCGAATCACAAAGAGTAACTTTTTGTTCAAAAAGCCTCTATTTCCATCCTGCCCGATCGGCAATCTTTAAAGCTTCGGGGTTATTTTTCCCAAACACATCAGGGTTGAGAGGGTCAGATTTGAATGTACCAAAACTGGCAACCGTAGGATCGATCGCCACACCTGAAATCACAGGGTATTCATAATTACCCCTAGCAAAAATTTGTTGCGCTTCGCGACTGGCTAAGTGTTCCAAGAATTTGATCGCGCCTGCTTTGTTACGCGAGGTTTTGACTACACCGGCACCACAAATATTGACGTGAGTACCTCGATCGCGCTGGTTCGGGAAAAATACACCTACTTTCGCCGCGATCGCCTGTTCTGCTGGATCTTTCGATTTCATTAAGCGAGCTACATAATAGGTATTAACAAGGGCAATATCGCCTACCCCATCAGCAACCGCCTTGATTTGCGCTGTATCATTTCCCTCTGGAGGACGCGCAAAATTAGCCACCAATCCTCGCGCCCAAGCTTCTGTTTTTTGAGCTCCATGAGCGGCTAACATAGCCCCAACCAGAGACTGATTATAGATATTAGTGGACGATCGCACTAAAACTTTGCCTTTCCACCGAGGTTCTGTCAGCGCCTCATAAGTTGACAATTGGGCAGGGTTCACCTTGCTTTTGTTATAAACAATCACCCGTGCCCGGCGCGATAGACCAAACCAGAAACCTTGAGGATCTCGCAAACTTGCTGGAATTGCCGATGTCAGGACTGTTGAAGAAACAGGTTGCAGAATACCTGCTTGTTTTGCCCGCCACAAACGGCCACCATCCACCGTGATGAAAACATCAGCAGGGCTATTTGCACCTTCACTTTTAATCCGTTCAATTAGTTGGTCAGCCTCCGCTTCAACGAGGTTAACCTTGAGCCCAGTTTTTTTTGTGAAGCTTTGGTACAACTCATTATCAGTGTCGTAGTGACGTGCTGAATAAAGGTTGAGAGTGCCGGTTTGGGCTGCGACAGGGGCTTTTTTGCTTAGTTCCCCCAGTGCCACGACAGCCATTGCTGTACCGCTGGCAAGAAAAATACGCCGAGAAATGCTCATTGTTCTATAATAATAGATTTTTTCATCTGGTAATTGACACGATGGTGTATCTACAGCCATCTATAGTCATTGCTTTACTATATTAATGCAAGTAATTCTTATTTGATGATCGAGAGCGTAACTATTTTAGGGCTGACGCACTGCTGGTCAGAAATCCGGTCTCGGCTTCGCTCAACCGGCAATTTTTTTACTAATTTTTTTTACGAAAAGACTTTGTTATAGCCCGCAGATTAGGTAAACAATTTGGCGTTGCTCAATTTGAGGATGATTATTCTAGGGTGTCCGGTCTGCTGTGAAAATACACGCCTTCGGGCGAACAGAGCCCATCCCACAAAAAAAATCAAAATCATGCAACTATTATGCAGTCAAAAATTTGCAGATGAAGTTCTTGATGCCTCCAGGACTGTATTTATGACAGAGATTTTTGCTGATTTGGTATCACAACACTTGTTTGCAATAGATATCTCCAAAAACTCCCAAGCCCTATCTCCCGTAGTTTATGAGTGTCTGCTGTTTGAGGTCAGACAGTGCTTTTACTAATTGCGACCGACCACAACTTCCAGAGGTTTTATTAGATTTAGCCCCTAGGGTAAATTTAAAAAGATTCCTTAAACAACCTCGCACTCCAAAAAAAAAGCAAGAGCCATCTCCCAAGCGATTCGGGTCACCGCCATGTATCAACTGCCCGAATTATCGACCAGGCTCAAGAGCCACCAAGAGGCGGGCTAGCAGTGTACACCCTACAGTTAGTAAGTTGCACACTGCTAGCCCTACTGATTATTTGTGTCGAATTAGCTCGTAAATTTCCACATAGTCTTTAGCAGGATATTTCCACGAATTGTCACAATTCATGCCTTGAAGCATGAGTTTTTCAAATTCATCATGATAGTCATACCACAATCCGAGCGCCCGATCGAGCGCCGACTCCAAAGCGGCGTAGTCGGTTTGATAAAACACGTAACCGTTGCGTTCTTCCGGGAGGTGGCGAGTGTCGTAATCTCGATCGAACACAGTATTCACCAAACCACCAACTCCCCGCACCACAGGAACAGTACCGTACCTCAACCCAATCATCTGAGTCAGTCCACAGGGTTCGTAATTACTGGGAACCACAATTATATCCCCACCCGCATAAATTAAGTGCGACAGTTCCTCATTAAAACCTAGTTCTAAATGGCAGTCTGGATTGTCATTTAAAAAGTATTTTTCGTGCTGGAAATGAGCGTTAATTCCCGCTTCCGTCGCGGAACCCAAAAGCACGAATTGCGCTCCCTTACTCAGAGAGTAATAAATTGCATGGTGGACGAGATGAACGCCTTTTTGGTCGTCCAAACGACCGATAAAGGTAATAATAGGCTTGTCAGCATCGCGCAGGAACAGCCGATCGCGCAAAGCTTTTTTAGTTTTGGCTTTTCCTGCCAAATCATCCTTAGTGTAGTGGTGCGGAATGTAGCGATCGCTTTCGGGATTCCACACATCATAATCAATGCCGTTGAGCACCCCGCGAAACTTCTCTTGATACAAGTGCAAAGTGTGACCCAAACCGTAGCCAAACTCGCCGAGGTGAGCTTCCCAAGCGTGGTGTGGCGAAACCGTGGTGACAAAGTTTGAGTAAACAATACCACCTTTCATAAAGTTGATAGCAAAAGGGTTAAAGTTATCTCGGAGGCGATCGTAATCAAAATAATAATCCGGTCTGTGCAAACCCGTTGCTTCCAAAATATCGCTACCTCCCATGCCTTGATGTTTGAAATTGTGAATGGTATAGCAGACTCGCTGATATTCCATCCAATTGTATTTGTATATTTCAAACAGCAGGACTGGAACCAAACCAGTTTGCCAATCGTGACAGTGAATCACATCGGGACGCTTGTTGCTTCTGAGCAAAAATTCCAAAGCGGCTTTGCTGAAAAATGCAAACCGCATATTGTCGTCATTGCAGCCGTAATAACAGCCGCGATTAAAAAAGTTATCTTGAGAGCGAGGTTCGATGAAAAAACACAACTGCCCGTGCACCCAGCCGCACAAGACATCACAGAGGATTTCGCCGCCGTACCAGGGCACAGCCAGATCGCGGTAGGCTTCGTGAAGTCCCCAAATGTGGTCGTACCTCATGCAGTCGTACTTCGGTAGAATAATCTCGACGCAGTGGCCGGAATTCTGCAACTCCCGGCTCAAGCCGTAAACTACGTCGCCCAAACCTCCTGCTTTGATAACGGGGGCGCACTCCGAGGCAATTTGTACTATGTACATTTTTTTTTCTCGCTCCTGGATGAATCAAAAAAATATTTTCTTAACTTGACAAAGTATATGAGTTCTCGGCAAATAAGCAAGTCGGCCATTGGGAATACAGGGAAATACGCACAGGTAGGGGATGTTAGGGCAGATGCGGGCGATCGGTGATATCGTTTCCGCTCAGATCTGAATTATTTAAACCGCAGACGAGGCAGAGAACGCATCCGTGGGTTCAATCTCAAATCGATTTAATACCCCATTTGCTGGCATTTGTCAACTAAATATTTTTAAAATTTTTGCCTAATTTGCGCGAAATTTTCTCGCACGATGCTGATAACTGATTGGCACAGAGCACCTGTTCGGCTGCCAAACATCCACAGGACTTACGCATTCAAGGGAGGTGTTGCAAGGGTTTGAGATTCTTCATTTCACTTGCCAATGACACAATTACCTTGAAATGCGTCCAGGACTAATCAAATCAGGGATTCTATCTTGGAATTTAAACCAGCAAATGCCGTGTCCAGCATTCATCCAGAGACTCTTAAGGAGGCGCTCGCCGATGCCCGACACCAACGGTAAGGAAAACAATTTAAACCAACAACTGCAACAGCTAGTTGCTGAAGCCTGTTCGCATCCGCCCAAAAGCTTGATGCGGCGGGAAAAACTCAGCGAGATAGTGAGGCTGATTGTAAAATCCGGCAAACTTTGGCAAGAAGACACGCCTCATTACAACGATGCTTTACAGCAAACTTGGGTGTATTTTTGTCGCAATGTTTGCGAAGCGAACACCGCAAACAAACCTTACGATCGCAATCTGGGCAGCGTCATTACTTGGCTGGACAAATATCTCAAGATGCGGCTGAAAGACTTCACTATCGAACGAACACAGGAAAAAGTTAGACGTGATTTACCGTTGATGTCAGAAGACTCAGCAGAAATTAACCTGATCAATAATATCGAAAACCCGCCGACTTATTCTGACAGTCCGCTAGCCATCCTAGAAGAGACAAAAAAATGGGTGCGGGCAGATCCGGAGGGGGAATTGAGAAGCGTTCACATCAAAGAACGCCCCGATGTCACTTGCCAAACCTTAATTCTGAGGCGTCTTCCCCCAGAGACTCCCTGGAAAAACATTGCTCTTGAATTTAACTTGCCGCCGTCAACCGCCCCCAATTTTTATAAAAGAGAATGTCTGCCCCGCTTGCGAAATTTTGCCAAAAATCAAGGATATCTGGAATAAAGGCAGGACAAATCCTGTCCTAAAAAAAATCTGTCAAACAGGAAAACCGTGATGAATAACAGCACCGAAAATATCAGAGAAAAATCTATTACCCTGCCCATTACAGCCGCCGCCCTGCAAGTGGCACAGAAGTTTTCAAATCTTGACGGAGTGACATCCCCGGAAAAAAAAGAGCAAGTTTATTTCAACACTTTAGCTGTATGTGCAGTGAAAGATTACATGGAAATGATGGACATTCCCACAGACTTGAATGCCAGCGACAGTTGGAACGCGGCTATGCGCCTTTACACCGATGCAGCAGACTTGAAATTAACTCACCTAGGTCATTTGGAATGCCGACCTCTGAAGTCGGGCAAGTTTTGTTACATTCCGCTGGAAATACCGGACGACCGCATTGGTTTAGTAGCAGTTGAAATCGATATAAAGCGACAACAAGCTACTTTAGTGGGATTTATGAAAACTGCAAGAGCTGGAGACTTAGCGATTGAAAAATTGCAAAGTTTTGACAAACTTATCCAACATTTGGATTGTCTGGAACGCCGCAAAAAAACTGTACAACTGCGCCAGTGGCTGCACAGTATTTTTGAGGCTGGTTGGCAGTCTATAGAAGATATTTTAGTGCCAAAAGAACCTCATTTAGTTTTTCGTTACAGCAGCGCAGTCGTGCGGGGCAAGATAATCCATCTGACAGCAGATACCTCGGAAAAAGCATCCGCAACCATCGATGCTTTTCAAGAAAAACCTAATTTCTGGAGGGGTGTAATAGAACCAACCCCAGCGGTAGCTTTGCTGGTGGCGATCGAACCAACAACCGATACTGAAACTAATATTAAAGTACAGGTGCATCCCGCCGGCGGGGCAGACAGCTTGCCGCTCAATCTGACTCTGAAAGTCACCGACGACGAGGGAAAAACTGTCATGGAAGCTTGCGCCGGCAGCGGTAACGGCTACATGACTCTAGAATTTGCCGCCGATCGCGGAGAATGTTTTAGCGTTGTGGTAAAACTGAAAGAACTCTGTTTTGCAGAGAATTTTGCCGCCTAAAGCGGCTCGCTTGCCATAAGTTGTTGAGCATGGAAATTGAAACTTTCGGGCGGGCAGGATGCCCAGCCCGCAAGAATTTACTCGCGCCGTGACTGTAAAATTTAGATGCGCCTCGGCTTATCAGTTGTTAGCCATGCCGAAATTAATTGTTTTGAAGCTAGATGATAACTTGATAAAAGGGGTGCGAGTTTCTCTGGAAATCGGCGCGGAAGGAGCTCGCCCCGCAGTGGAAATCCAAGCCTTCCTGCCTCCGAAACCAGAAATAGCGGAACACTACGATCGCTGGCAGTCAACCTACCGCAGTTTGGGAGATTTTCGCATTAAGCCGATCGAAATTAGCATTATGGGCTCTCGTGCAGAACAGTTGTCCAAATGCCGCTTGTTGCGGGAACAGTTAAGCCAGCAAATCAATAGCTGGCTCAACTCCGAACCGTTTCGCAAACTCAAAGAAACATTGCTCGAACAATTAATGCCGTCGGACACGATTCGATTTTTAATCAAAACTGACGACATCGATTTGCGGCGGCTGCCTTGGTACTGTTGGGATATTTTTGAGCGCTACCCGAAAGCCGAAATTGCTTTGAGCCCCGCAACTTATAAAAAACCGGCTATAGCCAACAGAAATCCCGCTCAAGGCAGCGTAAAAATTTTAGCAATTTTGGGGAACAGTCAAAAAATTGATATTGAGCAAGATCGAATTATACTTGCAGGATTGCCCTCCGCAGAAGTTACTTTTTTAGTAGAACCAAGTCGCCGCCAAATCGGCGATCAGCTTTGGGAAAAAAGCTGGGATATCTTATTTTTTGCAGGACACAGTTCCACCCGCAGCGACGGCCGATCGGGTAAATTTTATATTAATCAAACTGAGAGTTTAACAGTAGAAGAACTGAAACACGGTTTCAAGCTAGCGGTTAGCAGCGGCTTGCAGTTAGCCATTTTGAATTCCTGCGATGGATTGGGAATAGCGCGACAGCTTGAAGATTTGGGCATCCCGCAAACGATCGTCATGCGGGAACCGGTGTGCGATCGAGCTGCCCAAGATTTTTTAAAGTATTTTATCCAAGCTTTTTGCACTGGGGAATCTTTGTATGTGGCAGTGCGTCTCGCGAGGCAAAGATTGGCAGAATTAGAGTCAGAAATTCCCGGCGCGGATTGGCTGCCGATAATTTGTCAAAATCCGGCATCCCAGCCGCCAACTTGGCAAGAGTTGCTGCACAAAGCTGAGCCGGAAACTGTCAGCAATCCGCCATCTTTATCTCGGCTGCGCCACTTTCAGATCGGGTTGTTGGCGATCGCAACTGCTGCTGTTTCTGTCATGGGAGCGCGATCGCTGGGCTTGCTCCAGATATGGGAATTGCAAGCTTTTGACCAACTGATGCGGCTGCGTCCTGCTGAAAGCTCAGACTCGCGTTTGCTGGTGGTGGAAGCCACGGAAATGGATATCAACAAATACGGCTTTCCACTGCCGGATGCGACGATCGCAAAAGCAGTGGGAAAATTGGCACAGTATGGGGCGCAAACGATCGCCCTGGATATCTTCCGCGATCGCCCTTTACAACCCGGTTATGCAGCATTATCCGCTCGCTTTCAGGGCGATCGAAATTTAATTGGTTTGTGCAGCGTCAAAGAAACCGGCAAACCCAACAAATACGGCATCAAACCGCCGCCCGCACTGCCAAAAGAACGCCTCGGGTTCAGCGATGTGGTGGCAGATCCCGACGGCATTCTCCGCCGCCACTTGCTGTTTATGCAGCCGCACAGCAGCGATCCTTGTACTACAGAGCACTCTTTGAGCGCGAGGGCTGCCCTCCATTACCTAGCAGCAAAAGGCATCCAACCGGAATCTCTTCCTAGAGATAAGATAAGGCTGGGCAATGCAGTTTTTGCACCGATTCACGGCAGTACAGGCGCTTATCACAACTTGGACGATCGCGGTTTTCAAATAATACTCAATTACCGACAACCAAAAAATTTTGTTCACCGAGTTATGCTGGCCGAACTGTTAGAACAAAAAGTTAATCCCAATTTGATAAAAGACAGAATTATCTTTATTGGCGTGACGGCGCCGATTTCCAATCCAGATTATTTTTTGACGCCCTACAGTGCGGGAGAATCGCCTTCCCAGAAAATGCCGGGGGTATTAATTCAAGCGCAAATGTCGAGTCAAATTATCAGCGCTGTTTTGGATCGGCGCCCGCTGCTGCAAATTGCTCCTGAATGGACCCAAGTGCTGTGGATTGTGGGTTGGGCAGCAGTTGGTAGCGCGATCGCGATTGTCAGCCGACGCAGGCTGCACGTGGTGTCGGGGGCGATCGCATCTGTGGGGATTTTGTGCGGGGTTTGCTGGTTTTTGCTAATCGGGGGCTGGTGGGTGCCTTTGGTACCCTCAGCTTTGGCAATGGTAGCAGCGGGTATAATTGCGATCGTTTTTACTTTTCGGCCGAAATGACAATATCAATTGGCAATCGTTAGATGACATCGCCAACAAATAATCTCAAGCCATTCGAGAGATGTAGAGGTCGAGCATTTGGGCGACAATTCCTGTTTCCCACCTTTGATTTTATGCCCAAATGCTTCACGCTCCCCAGGCTATTCATTTAGAAACTAAGTAGGTAAGCAAGATTAAACCGAATAATGTAACACTATGTAAACAGGTTTAAGTTAGCCAGTAGAGAGCATTTGGAGATTTTGCCCTCCTTTACATAGGGGCGTTTTTTGGCGCCGACTTAGAAGAGATTTTGGTGAAAAACCCGGTCTCTGCGTAAGTCCGCAACCTTGAGAAATCGCGTCGATCGCGAGGGAGCATCTCATATTTGTAAAAACACTTCTTCTGGCTCCTTCCTTCTTCCTCTTTCCTCCTAGCTCCTGGCTCCCAACTCGAATTTCTAGCTTGGCGGCAAAAGTGAGATGCTCGCGATCGCGATCGGCTATTTTTGGTTATTTGTGCTGGTGGAGATAGTTGTTAATCGCTTTAGCGATTTTTGCTTGCTGGTATGGGTTCATCGTGCGGGGTAGGGAGATGCGAGAGCCTCCACAAACTAACAGTCTAACTTCGTACCAAATGTCACGATCGCGATCTTTTGTTCGATCGACTTCCACGCCATAAATCTCGCCCAGAGAGTATTCCATTAGTTTACGTGCCAACAAACCCCGCTGTTTAACAGTCAAGGTGTTTAAAGTTTCATCGAAGCTGTAAGTTTCATTATTTCTCAAGACGATCGCTGCGATTCCTGCGAGCAAAAATATTCCTCCTGTCCATCCCAACCAGCGATCGTCTTGGCTTAAGCGCAGCAAGCGATCTTTGGCATTTTTAACAAAAAAATTTATGTCAGAAGCCACAGCGTCTTGGGTTCCCCAATTAGTGGAGTTAGCAGTGAAAGGAACATTGCCAACAGAAGTCAAAAGTACAACTCTGGTTTTATAGCCGCATCTTTCAACTTTAGCTCCCTGCAAAGAAGCAAGCTCAATTTCTTTGATGTTCGACCCCAGTAAATTCGATCGCACAATCTGGCAATTTCCTTGTTTTGCCTGCAATCGCTGGCAGCTTAGGGTTGCTGCATGATAGTCAAAAGTCAGCGATATCAGTCCAACTGCCATGAATAAACAACTAGGGAGCCAAAAATCAAATATGCTTTGAGTCTGAATTATTAATTCACTTGCTGTTTGCTGGATTATTTTCATTTATCTCACCCTTTTATTCCAAAAATGAGGCTAAGTAGGTAGGCGCTGTAAAACACAATTATGTAAACGATTGTAAAGTATTCAAATGCCGTAAGCGTGGCTAAGTTAGCCTGTTTACATACAGTTACATAGCTGTGTTTAATCCCGCTTACCTACTTACCTTGTTATTGCGATCGATCGGAGCGAAAGTGTAACCGTATCCGTGAGTAGCTTGAATAAAATTCGGAACAGCCGAATCGACTTTAGCCAGTTTCCTGCGAATCATACGGATATACACGTCCACCACTTGCTCGTCTCGTGCATCATTGCATTTCCATCCCCAAACTTTTTCGATTAGCTGTTGGCGGCTCCAAGCTTTACCTGGATAAGTTGCCAAAAAATACAAGAGTTGAAATTCTAAGGCCGTCAGAGCTAAAGTTTTCTCTTTCAATCTCACCTCCCTACTCATTAAATCGATCCCTAGTTCACCGAAGACAAGATTGCGCGGAGTGACGGTTTTCATCTCCCTCAACAAGGTTTCTATTCTGACTGCCAAGTCCTCAAGACTGAACGGTTGGCCGATAAAATCATCAACACCTGCTTTTATGATTTTAATTCGAGCTTCTCCGCCTGTAACGCTGCTGAAAATCACGAGTAAAAAAACATTCTTCCGTTTCTGCATTTCTTCGCAAAGTTTAACGCCGATATTATCGGGCAAATTCCCATCCAAGATTACGAGGACTGGGTTGAATTCCTCAAAGATTTCTAAAGCTGTTTTTCCGTCGGCAGCAGATTGTACTTGATATGTCTCATTCAGATAGCCGTCGATGAAATTACGGACGGGGGCGTCATTCTCTACAACCATAATTTTGGAATTTTGCTCGGTAGATATCGTCATAATGTTTGGCTCTCTTGTTAATGGTTCACACTTTAGAAAATCGAGTAAGTATGCTGTCTTTTGATTAGCCCCTCGATTCTCTATAAGGCGTGTTTTCTTTACTCGTAGATGCCCCCTTAGCTTGCCCCCTACTCAACCCCTACTCCCTTTAAAAAGGGGATTAGGGGTGGGACAATAGCGAATTAACTGGTTCGCGCGCTCTACCTAGGAACCAGTCATAATTATGATGATTGTTCAATTACCAACTACCCTGTCCCTGCGAGCGATCGGAGCGAAAGTATAACCGTATCCCCGAACAGTTTGAATAAAATTCGGAACAGCGGCATCAACTTTAGCCATTTTCCTGCGAATTTGGCCGATATGCACGTCCACCACTCGCTCTTCTGATCCATAATTGGATTTCCACCCCCAAACTTTTTCGATTAGCTGTTGGCGGCTGCAAGCTTTACCTGAATGAGTTGCCAAAAAACACAATATTTCAAATTCTAAGGCTGTTAGCGTTAGAATTTGCTCCTTGAATCTCACCTCCCTACTCACTAAATTGATCGCTAATTGGCCGAAGACAAGGTTCGGCGGGTTGACGGATCTCGACCGCCTCAACAAGACTTCTACTCTAACTGCCAATTCTTCAAGAGAGAACGGTTTGCACATAAAATCATCGGCACCTGCTTTCAGGATTTTAATTCGATCTTCTTGGGCGGTGCGGCTACTGAGAATCGCGACTAAAACATTTGTGCGCTTCTGCATTTCTTGGCAAAGTTTATAGCCAGTAATATCGGGCAAGTTCCAATCCAAAATGACAAGGACTGGGTTAAATTCTTCAAAAATTTCGAGAGCAGTTTGGCCGTCGGCGGCAAATTGTACTTGATATGTTTGATTCAGAAAGCGATAGATGAGAGTGCGAATGGGGGCGTCGTCCTCTACAACCAGAATTTTGGCTTTTCCATCGGCAGATATTGTCATAATCTTTGACTTTATTGTTAAGGGTGCAAAGTTAGGAAAGCGAGCAAGTGTATGAAAACAGTCTTTATTGTTTAGTCCGCTAGGAGTGGACTAAAGTTTGTGCAGTAGGGGCAATCCCCCCGTGGTTGCCGGGATTTCAATTGCAAGCGTGACTTTTTTGAAGAAATTAAATCGACACATGACTTATCGCTCCTGGCGCGATCGAGTTTATGTGGAGCTTTCAGCGAAAAAACTAATTTTTTCGCTGTTTTGGCAATTTTTTACAAAATTTAATCAATTATGTTTCGCCGATCAGTGTGAAAGCCGCCCAATCTCTGGGATTTGGATGCTGCTGCATTGTCTCCAGCATGGCGTTTCGCAAGGCTTGAGCTTTGTTGCCCGTTCGATCGAGATTTTGATAAAATTTCACCATCAAATCGGCTGTAGGAGCATCCGGCACGGCCCACAAAGACACAATCACACTGGGCGTACCAGCCGAAATTAAAGCGCGAGACAAACCGATAACGCCGTCGCCGGTAATCCGCCCCATGCCGGTATTGCACGCACTCAAAACTACCAGATCCGCGTTGAGGTGCAAGTTCAAAATTTCCTCAGCAGTCAGCAAACCGCTATCGGTGCGATCGGGTGCAAGGGCGATCGCACTGCCGAGCCCGCGAATGTTATCGAGCAATCCGTGGGTGGCAAAATGGACGATGCGGGCGTTTGGCAAGCGCTGAAGTACAGCGGCTTTGGTAGCGGATTTGCCAGTCAGGGCTTGAGTTTGGAACAATTGGGCGATCGCGTTAGCTTCGGTTTCTGAATGCGGCAAAGCAGATAACTGCTGCGGGGGTTTTCCCGGTACTAGAGCAACTTCGGGCATAGTGGGATTTCCTACTACTAAAATGTCCCCAACTAAATAAGAAATCTCTTGTCTTTTTTGGCTGGTTAATTCCAGAATTTGAATCGAAGGAGCAGTTAGAATAGTATGTTCTTCAATTAAGAAGTTACCCGCAGCATCTTGCAGGGCAGGAAAGGGAACGAAAAACAGTTCGCCTTGAGGAATAAAGATAATTCGAGCTTCGGGATTTGTCGGCAACAAATCAGCAATCGGTTCAATTAGCAGTTGATGGAGTTTTTGCAAGCGCGGGTGATTGGTGAGGCTTGATTGCACTTTAGCTATTACATCAATTGCAGGTCGGGGAATAGTCAATCCTTCGGGAAAACTGGATTGCCAGAGCGATAGAATGCTGTGACTTTCATCAACAGATATGACTTGCCAAGGTTCCCAATTAGGGGCATCGTCGTGGAGTTTAACTAAATCGCCTGGGTCAAATTTTAGGGTGGGATTGAAGTCGCGATTTCTGATGCCGATCAACTCGCGAGAGTCGGCAACCAGCTCTTTGAGCGGAGTATGTTGATAGTTGAGGTCAACTTGGCGAAATGCAATTTTACCCGTCGGCTTAATTACCCAAATAAAAAGTTTTTCTAAAAAAGAAATCGAATATTCTACAAAAGTTGCATTTTGTGCTTTAGCAATTTGTTTAATTTGCTCGATCGTAGGCGGCTTAATATCGGGTATCGCATTTAACTTGGCAGATAACCGAACACCCAGTAACTCCACAAAAGCCCGCGCCCGCCCCTGCTCCGAAATTTCCAGCGCCTGTTCTGTTTTTTTCTGGGCGAGGAGGGCTTTTTCCAGGTGGCGGTAAGTTGCTGCTTGGGTTTCAAAAATAGATACTTTAAAGTTATCGTTTTTGCCCAATCTTCCCCGAAGTGATTCCCAAATTTGAATCGCCCTGCGGAGGAATGTTTCAGCTTCTGCAAACTGTCCACAGTCAAATAAAGCCAGTCCTAAATTGTTGAGAGTTGCCCCTTCTGAGGCGTGTTCGCCGAGCCCACGCGCGATTTCTAAACTCTTCAGGCTATATTTGATCGCCCGCTGGCACTGCCCCAAACAGCGGTAAGCATTGCCCAGATTTCGCCAGGAAGCCACTTGCCCAGAGAGATCGCCCATTTCCTGTTGAATATCTAAAGACTGCTGGTAGTATTCGATCGCCCGCCAGTAATTCCCCAAATTACTGTAAGCATTGCCCAGAGTAACCAACGAATAGGCTTCCCCATAACGGTTGTTGATTTTCTGCGCCAGAGTAAGGGACTCTTGAGAGCATTCGATCGCCTGTTGATGTTGCCCTAGGGCAATGTATGTAAGGCCCAAAGCGCTCAAGGAGTTCGCTTCTCTATGCTGAGAGTTGATTTTTCGCGCCATATCTAGGGACTGCTGCTGGCACTCGATCGCCCGCTGGTATTCGCCCAGGGAATAATATGCACTCCCCAAATCGCGCCAGGAACTAGCTTCTCCGTGAGGATTGCCGATTTCTCCCTGAATATTTAGGCATTGCTGGTGGCACTCAATTGCTTGCACATATTCCCCCAAAGCATCGTAAATATTGCCTAAAGCGTTTAAAGAATCAGCTTCCCCACTGCGGTTGCCAATGTCTCGCTGAATATTTAGCGACTGCTGGTGATAGTCAATTGCTTGCGAGTATTCCCCCCGCAAACGGTAAAAATTGCCTATATTGTTCAGAGAGTTCGCTTCTCCGTAGCGGTTGCCGGTGTCTCTATGAATATTTAGCGACTGCTGATAGTATACGAGCGTCTGCGAGTATGTGTCCAGCAAACTTTTAGCACTATCTAAGAAGGAAGGTGCGGAGCGGAATTCGTACTGGCTTTCTGTAATTCTCCTAATTTTATAAGGTGCGTACTTGAGTTTTGGTGCTATGACCCTAACTAGACTTCCACTAGATGAAATCTCCCTAATTTGCTTACTAATAGGAGACTGAATCGATCGGTAAATCAACATCACATCTGCTGGCGATAGCGCCTGTTTGTAGAGTCGAACATCTCCTATATTGCCCTGAAAACTGTGCCCAAAATCGTCTGATTGGCCACCCATAGTTAAGGGGCTTCTATTGCTGATAGAACCCGGTTGATATGTTGGGTTGAACGGGAAACCTACTTCCTTGCCATCGACATACCAGCGCCCTCCATCCGGTCGATCGCGATCCACGACAACCGCAACGTGATGCCATTCGCTATCGTTAACAACTGGCAAAGACGGAAGCTCTTTTTCTTGGCGGTCGTCATAATAGTTTACCGAAATCCTCCCATCTGCTATTTGAAGGTTAATTCTGCCTCTATCAATAAAGAAAGACCAGCCCCGCAAAGGGCCGGAGTTTTTAATCCGCTGATCGATAATCTGGACAATACCGCAAGGGTCGTAGTATTTAATCCGCTTATTAATAGTATCGACAGCTTCCGTGCGAATCCACGCACAAATAGAAAAGTCTTCTTTGCCTATCTCCAGTAAAGGAGTGACTGGGAAAGTAACGCAACCTCCACTCAGCAGCAAACTTTCCTGCGGCCCGTTTGTGATAGTTCCATCGGTATGATGTGTTAGGGACTCTTTGTGGATATAGATATAGGATTCCGAATCACTCGGAAACGATATGAAGGGCTCAGTATCACGGCAAACGCTGTCAATTAGGCGTGCCGGAGGGAGTTCGGGGCGATCGCTCGCCAAGTTGCCTGCTTCATCAAATGACCAACGGGCGCTCGGCTCTGTATTGAAAGTATTGTAAACGCTTAATATGGGGTATTTCATCGCTTAGTTGACTTCATTTTTGTGGAACAGGCATCTTGCCTGTTCCTGATGGGCGGGCTAGCAGCAACAGCCCACAAAAAAACTTACTCTTTGTGGAACAGGCATCTTGCGTATTACGGTGGTGAAACTATCCCGTGCAGGCGCACAAAGGGATGCTGCAATAAAGCCTCCCAGTCAGCATCCAAAGTCGCCAGAGATGATATTTTTTCAAATCCAGATAGTTCTGCTAGCGCTTCATACCGCAAATCATTTTCAGCATAAATTAGCAGCCTCTCCTCTAAAGTAGCTGCCTGTAATTGGCTCAACAGTTTACCGCGTAGTGCAACTAATTCTGTGAGAGTTTCGTACCACAAACCGTGTTTAGCAAGCAAAAAAACGCGCTCCCTTAGAGATGCTGTTTCTAGCTGAACCAAAATTTCGGGTTTCATTGCCACCCGCTCAACCCACCCGTGGCGGGAGATATTCCCGCACAAAAAGCACCATTGATACTTCTTGCCAATTTCCAGAGGAGGGGAATTTTGCGGCAAAGAAAAACTCACAATTCCCGCTGCTTTTTTTAGCTCAAAAACTGTTCGGAAAACTTCCTCTTGCTGTTCGTCCCGCAGGACGAACTCAAAGGAAATGTCATCAGGCAATGAAGCCGGCAAGTACAGCCAAAAAGTTGGATGTGCGATCGCTGTCAACCCTAAATTTGTAGCGGGAATCAAAGCTAAGAAGTTGTGAGGATCGCGGCTGCCTGCGTCTTTGCGATCGCCCGGTGCGCCGCGCGCGGGGGGATCGTAGGCGAGTACCTGTGGCAGCAAATTCGGTTCCCCCGATGATGAATCAGCGAGCATCGCTGCCAATCCAGGTTGAACCATTGTTAAAGCAACAAGCACATTAAGCGTCGCCTGCTGTAGGAGCAGTTTTGTTACATTCATAAAATATCCGCCAAGTAGAGGTGTAAAATCTCAGTTCGATCCAACTGCACCCTGAAAATAATCTTGCCAGATTTTTTATGCTAGCGTCTATAGTTTCGCGTAATTTTTTTAGTATATTTAGCCAATAAAATTCCGCGAGCCATGCTCCAGCAACCTCTACTTTAAAAATGAAACAACTCAACCCAAACCCATAGCATCATTTTCACATACTAATAATTTACCTTTCCCCTGATAATACCAAACATAACCCTCTCCACCCCCTTTGCCAAAATGACCTAATTTTCGATAATCTTCTTCAATCCCCTTGGTATATCCTTTAACCAAATCGCAATCAGCTATCAAAGTTTCACCTTGTCTGAGTTCGACAATCTTACCCGGTGAATTTGTAGCTGCTACAACAGTAGCTTTTTGCTCGCGCAAAGCTGTAACAGCAATTCTCCACCTACCGTCATTAGAAGCAGCCACTTGTCGGAATTTCAGTTTTTTAGCACCGATAACTACATTGTCCGAACAAAACTGAAATATACCGTCATCAAACTCCCACTGCTCTGCATCCGAAAGCTCGATCTGCGTATAATGCAGAAAATGCCCTTTTTGTCTCGGTTCCAGTTTCACAGTACCAGTCCCTTGATATACGGGAGCGTTGTAGTCCATTTCCGTTGTCAAAGATACCCACATATCTTTCAAACGGTTATCCGTTTTATAAACACCGGAAGTTAATTTACCCATACACCAATGCAGCGCACCTTTTTGAATGATAACTCCCGAATTATTCAAGTTAATTTCCGCTTGCTGAACAAGGGGAATATTCTTAGTGGGATGGTAAAACTTATTGGTTTCAGGATTGATGTTATTTTGGATGTACCACAAATCCGTTGGTTCCAAAACCTTGATTTCGTATTTCATAATTTACCTCGCCTACTTACTTGAAATGTGTTAAACATTTGACCCGTGATTTGGAGATTCCGCGATCCCGGACTTATCCGGTGAAATTTCTCTTTTGCAGACATCCTCTGCTACTGTTAAATTATCAAGCTATATTAGCAATAGCAGACAGCGCCCCTCCACAATTGTTGAGAAAAATTTATGCCTGCGATCGCACAATCTCCCAATTTACCCATTTTACAAGAACTCAACTCAGGATTGCCCAATATTTGCGGCTCCGAAGCAGAAATCAGTGCCGCAGCCAATAGCAAGGAACCTGTCTTTCTACCTACCACAAATCTGCGCTTGGAAAATATTCAAGCCGGATTCGCCTGCGCCCTGCATATGCACCAACCGACAATTCCTGCGGGTGCAAACGGCGAACTGATCAGCAATCTCCAGAATATGTTTGAACATCCCAACCAAGGAGACAACCACAACGCCGCAGTCTTTGCTTGGTGCTATTCTCGCATGGGAGAATTCATTCCCCAACTGATTGCCGAAGGCTGCAACCCGCGAATTATGCTCGACTATTCGGGCAATTTATTGTGGGGATTGCGACAAATGGGACGCGACGATATCTTTGATAATCTCAAGCGGATTACCTGTGATCCTCAATATCAACCCCACGTAGAATGGCTGGGGACAATGTGGAGTCACGCGGTCATTCCCTCAACTCCCATTCCCGACATAAAACTTCAAATTCAAGCATGGCAACATCATTTTGCCGCCATTTTTGGCATAGATGCCCTGAAGCGCGTTAAAGGTTTTTCGCCCCCAGAAATGCACTTTCCCAATCACCCAGATACACTGTACGAATACATCAAAGCTTTGAAAGAATGCGGCTACCGCTGGCTGATGGTGCAGGAACATTCTGTAGAAAATCTAGACGGTTCGGGATTGTCGCAAGACCAAAAATATATTCCCAACCGTTTAGTTGCCCGCAATTCTCACGGGGAAACAATCAGCATCACTGCTTTGATTAAAACCCAAGGTTCAGATACGAAATTGGTCGGTCAAATGCAGCCGTATTACGAAGCCAAAGGACGCAATAAACAGCAAATTGGCAATGTCACAGTTCCTTCTTTAGTTACTCAGATTGCCGATGGCGAAAATGGCGGCGTCATGATGAATGAATTTCCCAGCGCCTTTGTCAAAGCTTGGCACGAAAACCGCGAACAAGGCGGAGGGAAATCCGGCGTTGTTGGTTTAAACGGCACTGAATATTTAGAGATAATTGAAGCGGCGGGGGTTAATCCTGATGATTATCCGATTTGTCAAGGGGTTAACCAGCATAAAATCTGGCAGCTAGTCGATACTGATAATGCGACGCCGGAAAAAGTGGAAAGTGCGATCGCCCAACTCAAGCAAACAGACCATAATTTTCACATGGATGGTGCTTCTTGGACTAACGATTTGAGTTGGGTGAAAGGTTACGAAAATGTCTTGGAACCGATGAATCTACTCAGCGCAGCATTCCACAAAAAATACGACCCGCTGTTGCAGCAAGATGCTTCAGTTACCAAGCAGTTTGAATACCAGCAAGCTTTGCTTTACAATTTGTTGGTGCAAACAAGCTGTTTCCGCTATTGGGGACAGGGAACTTGGACTGATTACGCGCGCGAACTTTACAACCGCGGCGCTGCTTTAATGAAGTAGCAGAATTTATTGTAGGGTGCCCAGGAAACAAACTGTTTGAGCCTCCTCAAATATCAGCGCTGACGCACCCTACATCTAGAAAATTTTATTGATAAAGAGAGGACTAAAGTCCTCACTACAAACACGGACTTACCAATTACTGTCTACATTTCCTGCATCAACCGCAAATAATTTTGCCGCATCTGCGTCATATTTTCCATCATTCTATTAGCCATATCTTTCTCAACATCGCTCATTTGCTGCCAAAATAAAGCCGATCGCCTCGCCATAATTGCCTCTTCCCACAGCATCTCCAAAAGTTGCGCCGCCATTGGGTTTTCAGCATCTATAATCCCACACAATTGTTGGAAAGCCCGATTGGCTTCGGTGTGACTACCAACATCCTGAGCCAGCGTCAGGCATTTTTTGAGTTGTACGATCGGATTTTCAGAAGAGTAAGCCATAATTTCACTAAGATAAGCGACAAAATTTACACTGATACCTTTGACATTACTAGAGTTGTGACACAGCCGTAGAGTTCCCTACATACCACCGCCAAGGCAAATCAATTCCTTGAGAAATCCCGATCCGCGTAGTTTGCACAAAATTTATTGTACCCTCCTCCACAGCTTGCTGAAAGTGCTCGCTCCGGTGTTCCAACCGCAGCGGTTGGCCTGCACCCAAGAAAAAACCGCTTAAAGTTCGATCGATCTGCAGTACCTTACACAGTTTCCCAGGCCCGGCGGCGAGGCGCGATCGCTTCTTCTCGGGAATTCCACCGTACCCCTTGAGAACCGCATCTACCTGCAAAGCTCGAATCAGCACAGCACTAGCAACTCCCTCTACATCGGTCACAACATTAAAACAGTGATACATCCCGTAGATTAAGTAAACGTAGCTCATACCCGCAGGCCCGAACATCACCTCATTGCGAGGAGTTCGCTGTCGGTAAGCATGACAAGCGGGGTCTCTAGGGCCGTAAGCTTCGGTTTCGACAATCATTCCCCGAATTGTCTCGCCGTCCGGAAATTGCCGCACCAGAGTACAGCCCAGCAAATCTGGCGCTACGCTGGTAGATGGCCGCGCCAGCCAAAAAGATTCTACAATCTGAGTATTTGCACTCACTCAACAACAGCAGGTAAATTATGGACGTTAAGTTAGTTTTAGCAGTCTTGACAGCAGTTTTCACCGTTTGCTGTCTGTTCTTCGGCACAAAAAACGGATTCTACGATACTGACAAGTATCACGGCAACGGTTCTGCTCACTAATTTTAAGCGTGCAGTTAGTTGCTGAAAAAAACCGTCGCCTGACTGACAGGCGGCGGTTTTCTTTCGATTTAATCGATTTAAAGATTATTTGCTAGTCTTACTAAGGATGAATTGTGCCATTTGGCATTTGAGCTTCTTGCAAGCTAGCATTCGAGAAGTCAGCGCACCCCATGAGATTGAAACGCATTGTCGCTCCTCTATCCGTTGCTTTCATTTTGAAACCAACTACTGAATTTTCTGGGTTATTCTGTTGTGGAACAGCGGTGACATTAAAATCCATATTTGCTTCTTTTTCATTAGCCTCAAGGTTGAAAGTGATGCCGGCACAACCCAAATCAGCTCCCGTGAGGTTGGCTCTATTTAAGTTGGCATTTTTGAGGTTGGCATTAGCCAATTTTGCTCCTGATAAGTTAGCACCTTCTAGGTTAGCTCCCTGCAAGTTGACTCCTTGCAAGTCTAATCCTTTTAGGTTGGCATTGCTGAAATTACATTCGGGACACTGTTTGGTTTGCAGCAATTCCTTGACTTGCTTTTGTTGACTTGAAAAAGTTAGATATTTGACCGCACTAAATACAACTGCGATGGACAATCCAGCAGTAAATAAATTATTTAATTTCATAAATATCCGAAAAGCTTCGGGGGCTTTCTCTGGCTGTTAATAGATTTCTACAATAGTGCGATCGACCTCTCCAGAATTTCTACAACAAAATTGCAGGCATCTCTGACAAGCAGTTCGGCGCGATTCAACACCGCCAAACTTAAACCTCCCGCCTGCTTTCCCTCCCCAGTGCTGCTTTGAGCTTCGCACTCGTCCTGTCCGTCTCCTTAGCAGTCCACAAACCGAATTTATTGTTAGCAGAAGGGGCGCATTTGCATATACCTCCAGACTGAAATAAAAGAAACTTTATTTATATCCCTAGAATGAGTAAATCATCGAGAGATTACACCATGATTAAATAGAAACGCAATACCGTACCTGCGCTGTTGATAAATTCTCAGCAACTACTTTGGTCAAAATTGCTTCGAGAAATTAATTTACTCTAAAAACTGTTGGCAGCAGCTCAGGTTCCTCAACCTCGCCAGAACACACCCTACCTATAATCCAGACAATTCGGAGCGGCAATGAACACAATCAAACCCGAACCCAAAAGATCGCGCTTCATGGCTCTGCTGCTGACAACGCTGCTGACCTTTCCCTTTGTGAGTGCTTGCGGTTCTAGCGAGCAAAATTCCGCTCCCCCGCCTCCTGTTGACAACACTCGCGCTGGAGGAGTGCAAACTAATCGCCGCCCCACTCCTTCCCCACAAGCGAAAAAAGGACTGAGCAATGCTCAAAAAGTAGGGATTACTTTAGCAGGAGCAGCCGCCCTTTACTACATCTACAATCAGTACAAAAATAAACAAGAAAAGGGGCCGCAGGGAAAACATTACCTTTCCAAAAACGGTCGCGTTTACTACCGCGATGCCCAGAATCGCGCGGTCTGGGTAACGCCCCCGCCTGAAGGAATTAAAGTTCCGGAGTCCGAAGCAGCGCGTTACCGCGAATTCCAGGGGTACAACAACCAAACTACCGGTCGAGACCTTACTACCTTGCCGGAAGCTACAGCTCCTGTTCCGGCACAGTAGCCTAACCATTTGAGATTTTAGATTGCAGGTTCCGTGACTTTCAATTAAATCTCGGATTCCCAATCTAAAACAGCAGTTTTTCACAACATAAAAAAGAGGAACTTTATCATGGTAGACGGATTTTTGCGGAAGTTAAAAGATGCGATCGTCGGACCAGACGGCGAGCAAGTCGATCCTGACGGTTATTACGAAGATCCCTCAAATCCCGGACAGTACGGCAACGTGACTCCAGCCAGCCAAGACCCCTACGGCGACCCGGCTGACGGAGAGTACGGCAACGTGACTCCAGCCAGCCAAGACCCCTACGGCGACCCCGCAGACTACGGAGAGTACGGCAACCTGACCCCGGCCAGCGAAGACCCCTACGGCGACCCCGCAGACTACGCCGGTACCGACTACGGACAGTTCGGCAACGTGAGTCCGGCCAGCGAAGACCCCTACGGCGACCCCGCAGACTACGTAGCGGATGCTGGAATGTTTGGCAATGTGATCCCCGCGAGCGAAGACCCCTACGGCGACCCGGCGGATGAGGAAGGGTTTAGTTAAGTCAGTTAGCTAGAAAAATTACCTGGTAAGCAACAGCACCCCTGCGGGGGTGTTTTTTTTGCCAGTTCTTTTTGCTAGTTCTCAAAAACGGAGAGGGTGGGATTTGAACCCACGGAACCTTGCGGTTCACCTGATTTCAAGTCAGGCGCATTCGACCACTCTGCCACCTCTCCGGGCGCATTCATTTTATCATACCAGCAATTGTCTCTAACTACAAATAGCCGCAGATTCAGCGCTCCGATAAAGAATTTGTTCTAAGGCCACCGCGAAATCTGCCCCCAGCCAAACCAGAGACACTTCCGACACTGCTCCATTTTCCAGCAGGACGATCGAGAAATTTCGCAGTTTCGAGCACTCTCTCTCCACAATCCGCGGTACGCTGGCGGCATTCAAATACACCGTACCCTCCGCACTCACCTCCAGCGACTTCCGCAGCTCGTGCTTCGTGTGCCGCAGTTTGTGGTGCATATGACCAAAAGTTACCAGAGGTATGTGCTTCCCAGAACTGCGAGTTCGATCGATCGCCTCCGCAAAATCCGGGTCGCCCCAATCCCCGCCCAGCGGCTTCCAATCTCGCCCGCAGGGGTCTTCAGGAGCCTCTCCTAACCCCGTCGGGCCCGTGTGACCCAAAAAAATCACATTTTCGCAATCGGCATCCGCCGCAGCCCTTGCTATCCGCCGCGCCGACTCCTCAAAACTTTCTACCCCAAACCACTCCGAGTAAAAATCCCCGTACTTCCACTCCGAGCCCCCCCAAGTAAACGGGCGGCTGCCCACCACAGTTATGCCCAATTCGGGAAAATCACGCTTCCCGTAACCGACGTGAGCTTCTCCCATTAAATCTAACTGCTGTTGTACCCAATTTTCTTGAGTGCGATCGTAAGGACACTGACTGCGGCCCCAGTCGGTGGCCGTGTACCAAGCGTCGTGGTTCCCAAACACCGCTGCTTTCGGAATATCCAATTGGGCGATCGCCCGCACCACCTCCACCGACTCATTGCCAAAATCCCCCACAAACAGCACCAAATCAACGCCCAGATGCTTCAGGGCCTCGCCGTCTTCAGGTTCCCAGCTATCGTGAACGTCCCCCACCACCGCAATTTTGATAGATTTAGCTTTATTCATGTGATTTGTCATCTGCGATCGATCCCTAGCCCCTTCTTACTCAGCATAAGAAACAGCGACCAATTTTTGCACTCTCCCCCAGCCTATTTTAGAGTTGAGATTTGAGATTTTAGATTGGCTCCACTGAACAGCCAGCACTTTTTGGTGAATTCAACTATAATTCAAAATACACTTTAGCTGTCTTCGCCACCTTCCCCGGAATATTCTAACTGTGTTTACCACCGCACCTGCTCCGAACTTTACTCAAACCCGACTGCCCCACGACTTGTTTGCAGCCATTAACGCCCTCAAACAAGAGTTAAACGCCGTCATACTCGCCCACTATTACCAAGACTCCGACATTCAAGACATCGCAGACTTCATTGGCGACTCCCTAGAACTTGCCCGCAAAGCCGCCAACACCAGCGCCGATGTCATAGTTTTTGCCGGAGTTCATTTCATGGCCGAAACCGCAAAAATTCTCAATCCCGACAAATTAGTATTGTTGCCAGACTTAAATGCTGGATGTTCCCTCGCCGACAGTTGCCCTCCCGAAGCCTTTGCAGCTTTCAAAGCGGCTCGACCAGGACATTTGGTAATTTCTTACATTAATTGTACCGCCGCAATTAAGGCAATGAGCGATATAATTTGCACCAGTTCTAACGCGGTTAAAATTGTCAACCAAATTCCTGAAAATCAGCCGATAATTTTTGGGCCCGATCGCAATCTCGGCCGGTACGTCATGGAACAAACCGGAAGAGACATGGAGATCTGGCAAGGAGCTTGCATCGTCCACGAAAACTTCTCAGAAAAAAAGATAGTTCAACTCAAAATCGAAAATCCCGAAGCCGAAATAATTGCCCACCCAGAATGCGAACCTCCCGTGCTGCGCCACGCGAATTACATCGGCTCCACCACCGCTTTGCTCAAATATTCTAAAGCTAGTTCCAGCCAAGCTTTTATTGTCGCGACTGAACCGGGAATCATTCACCAAATGGAAAAGCAAGCTCCGCACAAACGATTCATTCCCGCTCCTTCAACCAATAATAACTGCGCTTGCAACGAATGCCCGCACATGAGATTAAATACCTTGGAAAAATTGTATCTATCCCTAAAAAATCAAACCCCTGAAATTACCATGCCCTTAGATATTCAACTAGCAGCCTTGCAGCCCATCCAGCGAATGCTAGAAATGAGCTAACCGCTGGCTATTTTTAAGTAAATTTATTGTGTGGTGGGTGGGGTCCGGCGATTAAATTAAGTCATTGCCTCACCCACCCACATCGATCTGCAATCGGTGAATCAGTTGTTAGCTCTTTCTCTTCTCTTCCTCTGCGCCTCTGCGGTTCCTTCTTTTAAAACTCCTGAACGATAAATGATGTCCGAAAAACTGATTGTTTTCACTCGCTATCCCGAACCGGGAACAACCAAAACTAGACTAATTCCCGTGCTGGGAAAAGCAGGTGCTGCCAACCTTCACCGCTTGATGGCTCAACGAACGATCGCCTGCGCTCTCTCTCTCCAACAAGCCCGCCGATTATCCGTAGAAATTCACCGAGCCGGCGGCAGCCAACAACTGATGCAAGAGTGGTTGGGAAATGATATTATTTGTCAAAACCAAAGAGACGGTGATTTGGGCGCAAGAATGACAGCAGCGTTTCAAAAGTCTTTTAATTCAGGGGTTGAGAAAACTGCAATTATCGGCACTGATTGTCCTGGTTTGAAAGCAGAAATCATGGCACAAGCTTTTGATGAACTGAGCCAGCACGATTTAGTTTTGGGCCCAGCCAAAGACGGAGGTTATTATCTGATAGGGCTGCGGCGATCGATACCGGAATTGTTCGGTGGCATTCAGTGGGGAAGCAGTGAAGTATTGGCTTGTACGCGGGCGATCGCCCAAAAGCTAGACCTCAATATTGCTTATCTTCCCACTCTTGCAGATATCGATAGACCCGAAGATCTCCTCGGTTTAGATATTAATATATTGAAATAACTAAACTCTCTTTAAGGAAGCTACATTTTTAGAAAGTGTCATAAATATAATTTTAGAAAAATACTTGATTGTGAAGCAAAAAGTCATAATATAGTAATTGTATTTGTCTAACTAAATGCTGAATTTAAGTAGCAGTTAGACAGCGCTTGGGACAATAGTTTCAGGCCCGAGAAAACACCAAAAATTAGCAAATAAACTAGCAACTAATAGCTCAGATTTGTAGGAAACCCGCCCTGTCAGATGAAAGCCAAATGTAGGGGGCGATATCGGCGTAAAAAATGAGCAACTATACAGATAAGCTTTTTACAAAACTCGCCCTCCCACCTTAAGGCCAAATGTAGGGGCTATCCCGGCGTAAAAATTTGTCTCTCATAACAGATAAACTTTTTACAAAACCCACCCTCTCTCACGGGGTGCTTAATTCTGTATGTCGCTAGAAAATCCCTATCTCAAAATTTCCATTATCATTCCAGTCTTAAACGAAGCACCTACAATTGCCTCCGTCATCTCCAGCGCCCTTAAGGCCAAAAATGTCGAAATAATTGTCGCCGACGGCTGCAGTAGCGACGGTACAGCCGATATAGCAAAATCTTTGGGCGTCCGAGTTATCTCCACCGCCCCAGGCCGCGCCACCCAAATGAATGCAGGTGCTGCTGCTGCTACAGGAGACATATTGCTGTTTCTCCACGGAGACACTCTTTTGCCTCGCGGGTACGACGATAGCGCGCGTCGGGTACTAGCTAACCCGTCTGCTGTAGCAGGGGCCTTTGAACTCAAGATTGACGCCCGCAGGCTCAGCCTCCGGCTGGTAGAAAGAGGGGTAAAGTGCCGATCGAACTTTCTGCAAATGCCCTACGGCGATCAAGCGATTTTCCTCAACGCAGTTATCTTTGACAAAATCGGCGGTTTTCCCGACTTGCCCGTCATGGAAGACTTTGAATTCGTGCGGCGGTTGAAAAAACAAGGCCGCATTGAAATAGTAACCCAGCCAGTCCTGACCTCCGCCCGTCGCTGGCAGCAGCTTGGGGTCCTCAAAACCACCGCCATTAATCAAATAGTAATCATCGCTTATTTCCTGGGAGTGTCGCCCGATCGACTCGCTTTCTGGTATAAGAGGCAAAAGAAAAATTCTTCCAAAAACTAAAGAATAGTGAACTTTTCTAAAGCTTGCTGCCAATTATGCAAATAGGAAACACCTCCCTGCGTAAAATATGACTTGAACGCCTCAACTTTATTAAACTGCGAGGACAAACAGAATATGGCCGATCCCAGAGATGCAGAGCTTATTAAACCCTTTAACGGCGACCCCTTCACGGGTCATCTAGCCACCCCCATCAGTGCTTCTGATTTCACAAAAGCATTCATCGGCAACCTGCCTGCCTACCGCAAAGGACTCTCGCCCCTAATTCGAGGCTTAGAAATCGGTTTGGCACACGGTTATTTCCTCGTCGGCCCCCAAATCGTCTTCGGGCCCCTGCGGGATTATCCAGAAGCAGCTAATCTCGGAGGATTATATACAGCCCTCGTCTTAGTTCTGCTTGGCACACTAGGTATGTCTGCTTACGGTTTAGTCTCTTTCAAACAAGACAACACCAGCTACCCTAGCGCTAATCCCATGACCCCCGATGCCCTCAGAAATGCTGAAGGCTGGAGCCAGTTTACCGGTGGTTTCTTCATTGGCGGGATGGGCGGCGTCTTTGTTGCCTACTTCTTACTCGAAAACTTTAACGGCATCGATGCCATTTTCCGGGGTTTAGTCAACAATTAGGCTTCACTCCCAAATATCCCTGTTGGAACACACTAACTTTAGTTTGGAGAATTTGATATGACAGGTTCCTACGCTGCTTCTTTCTTGCCTTGGATTTTGATTCCGCTAATTACCTGGCTGATGCCGGTTGTGGTAATGGGTTTGTTGTTTATCTACATTGAAAGCGACGCCTGATCCTTACCCCTAAAGTAGGAGCTAAGTTGGAAAGCCGAAGTAAAATGATTGACGAACAATTGCTCTGAAATTTCTAGATAAATCTAGGGAAAATCAGCAAAAATTGTTTTGAGATTTCTGGCTATCAGAAAACTTAGTTTCTTTACGCCCATCCCCAGAATTTATCTGTGGAGCAATCTTTCAGTTTTCTTCCTTCAAAAATCGTAATTGCAAAAAAATCCTCTGCCTGCAGGTAGAGGATTTTTTTGCAAAGAAGACAAATAATCCGCTCAGACCACACAAATTGCCAAATTCTGAGCCACAATTGTTATGGAAACCTATTAATGAGGAGACAGCGATGCAATTTTCCCCCGCACGCCGCATCTTAGCTCCATTCCTGATCTCGGTACTGCTGTTAGTGACCGCCTGCGGTCAAACCCAAGCCCCCTCCCGCTGGGACAAAGCTCAGCAGGAAAGCACCCAAAAACCTGCTAAAGCCAAGCAGACAACTGCTGACAAATCAAGTGCTAGTAATCAAAACCTGCCCAAGAAGGCAGTTGCAGGCGGTAAGTTAAATAAATACTTCCCGTCTTCGGGCGGTGGATTCGATCGCGTTTTTGCTCAAGAAAAATCCGGTTTTGCTGAAGCTAAGTTGAACAAAGACGGTAAAAATGTCGCGGTGCTCTCGATTAACGACATCGCCGGCAACCCCAGCGCAGGTGCAAAATTCAAGCAAAGTACCAAGCAAATCAGTGGCTATCCCGCCGTTAATCAGGGTGCTAATGGTACCGCTGTTTTAGTGGCAAATCGCTATCAGGTGAAAGTTCAATCGCGGAGCCCCTCTTTTACCGCTAGCGAGCGCGAAGCTTGGCTGTCAAAATTTAACCTCGCCGGCCTCGCCCGCCTCAAGTAGCAACGTCTTTTGTCACACTCCGCGCCCGACTCCAGTCTGGCGCTATTAGAACTAAGTCTGCCAGAATGAGACTGTGAAGTTCTTGGCATCTGCCAAAAGTAATACCT
This sequence comes from Microcoleus sp. Pol1C5, assembly GCF_036701115.1. Taxonomy (NCBI): domain Bacteria; kingdom Bacillati; phylum Cyanobacteriota; class Cyanophyceae; order Oscillatoriales; family Microcoleaceae; genus Microcoleus; species Microcoleus sp. Pol1C5. The sequence continues at coordinate 37,999 of NZ_JAUBQE010000051.1, forward strand.
TTGATTTTCGTTCCAGCAAAAGGAGTTTTTTGTGAGCAAAACAGTCTTTGAATTAGTCGATACACTGCCTCAAGACAACATGACTGTCAAAGCCCTGCGAGCGCTTGACTTTGTGGTTCCCGGTGAGTGGAACAATTTAGTTGGCTTTGAAAATACCATTCGCACCGTTACTGGCGAAACAGACGAAGAACTAATTCAGCAAATTGGCGAGCGCGCCATCTACCTCTTCAACGATAAGTCTCAGGGCTATCAACGCGCTCTCTGGCTTTACCAAACTATTGACAGTACCGACAAGGCTTTGGGCAGTGCGGCCCTCGCTAATAAAGTTGCGGAAAATGTCTCGTTTTTGTCGTTCCTCGGCAATATCACTCCCAAGGCTGAAAAAGCTCAAACGATCGATCTGTCTTTGAAATTAGTCACAGAGTTGCTAGCTTTTTGCCAAATAAACGGCCTTCCCGGCGACAGCATTGGCGATTTTGCTGCTTCCTTGGGCGACTACGGCGGCGAATCCCTGATGCGGATGGCTGCTTTGGTTTGTTTTGACGGTTTGATTCCCCTGGGCCCGGACTTTATCATGGCAACTCAGTCTTGGATTGAAAAGCTCTCCCCGAACGATTTGCAAGATAATTCGGCCTTTAAGTCGATCGGCGGCATGATTCCTGGGGGTTCTCCCGCCGGCCAGCTTGGCTTTATCGGCGAAAGCTTTAACTCGGTTTCTGGCTGGATGAGCTCTTTTGTGAGCGATCGAGGTTTGACTCCTCAAAACGTACTCGGCCACTTGCAGAATTTTGTAGACATTTCTGCCGACAAGGTGGACTACGTGGGCGCATTCCTCGATATGACTACCAACTACTACGAACACACCGGTGTTCAAACTCTCGCCCGCCGTTTGATTGAACGAGCTGTCGCTGAGATTTAGAATAACCAAAGGAGTTGTGATGTTTGCCGGCGATCGCCCTCTGAGAGTGTTTTGAGTTCAAATTTTTTGGAACGAGCAATTTTCTCTCGCTTGGTTTTCGATAAACAGTGGGCGCGATCGCAAAAGTCGATCGCCCTCACCTGCACTCACAACTCCTTTTACCGATCACTTTTAAAAGGAAGCGTTAATGCCAGAAGAACCGCAAAACCCTACCGCTGGAGAATCGGAAACTCCCAGTGCTTCGATCGAGAACGCCCCGAGTTCCGACGAACCCGAGACAAGCGACTTTCCCAGCACTGACAAGCCTCAGCCGACTGCTAAAAAGCCCGCAGCCAAGAAAGAACCGAAAAATCCTACCGCTGGCGAATCGGAAACTCCCAGTGCTGCGATCGAGAACGCCCCGAGTTCCGACGAACCCGAGACAACCGACTTACCCAGCACTGACAAGCCTCCAGCGGCTGCTAAAAAGCCCGCAGCCAAGGCCGAAGGCGACAAGCCCCCAGCTAAAGCTAAAAAGGAAAAAGCACCTGCAGTTGAAGACAAGCCATTTGCGGAATTTATTCAACAAGATTATTTGCCCGCTTTGCAAACTGCTTTGACTAAGCAGGGCGTTAAGGATTTAGAGGTGAGTTTGGCAAAGCAAAAACTCCCAGTTGCGGGCATGAGTTCCGCCGGGGATTGCTGGCAGGTAATTGGGAAATTCCAAGAAGGTCAGCGCCAATTTAACCTGTATTTTCCTCAAGAAAATATTCAAAGTCAAAGGGCGTTTTCCTGCGCTGAAACTAATACCAAAACTAGCACTTTAGAGCCTTTTTTGATAGATGAGCGCAAGGTAACACTAGACCTCATGGTGTTTGGCGTCGTCCAGCGACTTAACGCTCAAAAATGGCTAAATCTTAATTAGTTATTAGTTATTAGTCATTAGTTATTAGTCATTAGTGGCTGGTATTTAGGGAGTTACTAATGAGTGTCAGCACGGGTTAATTGGAATATAAATTTTACCGCTCGCCCAATCTCTAATTTTGCCCCGACTTACTCCTAAGTGAGAAGTGTTAGCTAATGACTATTAACTATTGACTAATAACTAATGACTGCTGACTAATGATCGATTTTCTTCGGATTTTGTCAAAAAATTGCGAGCTTGCATAATCGCAAAAAGGTCAACATCTGTTTCTAACAAACAAGCATGACCGCTGTTAGCTAGCAGCACCATTTGAGCCTTGGGAATTACCTTGACTAAAAGCTTGGCTTCTGCTAAAGAAGGCAGCAGCCGATCGGCACCGCTAGCAATTACTAGCGTTGGCTGTTTGATGCCGCGCAACTGATTTTCCTCAACATTAAACGATCGCACTAACGCCAATCTCCACACAGACGTGTTTTGCGGTACTGCTTGCATCGCTTCTAGCAAAGCGCGGCGATCGTCGCGCCCAATCTTTCCTAATGATGCTAATATCGGCAATAAACCGATTACCGACAGCGGATAAAGGTTGGCCGGCAGCCACTGAGTCAGGTACGAACCCCACTGCACCCAAGGCTGCTGTCGAAAGGAAGAAGCTGGATTTACTAAGATTAATCGATCGCACAATTGGGGAGCTTCTAACATCACTTTCATCGCTAAACAGCCCCCAAAAGACTCGCCGCACACATAAACCGGCCGCTTCGGCTTTCCGGCTTCCTTTTCGGCTTCAATTAAGGCAATTGTTTCCCCAACCAGTACATCCCAACTAGGCCTATCGTCCGCAGGTAAAGTTAAGCAACGAATGTCGAAATGATTGGCTAATTTAGGAATTTGGGAGCGCAGCAGCAAACCGCCCCCGTCCATACCGGGCAAAAATACAAATAAAGGGCGATCGGGTTTCGGAGGTCTGGGGGTTAGGAAACGAACCTTATTGTTAGCATTTGCCATGATTCAAGTCAATCGATTTTAGATTTTAGATTTTAGATTGGAAATCTGACACCAGCCAATAGTCAACAGTCAACAAACTTACAAACAACCTCGTTGGAGTAATTCTGCAATTTCGCCCTGACAGTGGTCTGTGAGTTCAGCCACAACTGCTTTGGCTTTTTTGCCTTGATATTGCTGCTGTCTCTCGGCAGTAATCCAGTAAGGCCGGCCGATTAAAACATTAACTCGCTGATAAATTATCACAGGATGCCACCCAGAGCGATCGAACAGCGGTTCCGAAGGATCAAACAAACTCAACAACTTGAGCGGTACACCCGATCGTACCGAATGTTCCTCAAATGAACTAATCGCCACCGGCAAAACCGCCAAATCCCGCACCGGCGCCCGTAAAGCCAAATGAGCAAATCCCCGCTGAAACTTCCCCACAGTATTCGGCCCAGTCAGCTTGACCATCGGTTCTGCACCCTCTGGAAACACCCCCACCATCTCCCCACCTTGCAGCAGCGCTGTGGCTTGAGAGAAAAAATGCTGCTGTCGGTGCTCCGGTGCTTCCAAGGGGAAAGCGCCGAAAGTCGTGACAACTTCTCTCATCACCGGAACTTGACCCATGTAATGATGACAAGCAAAGCGGATCGATCGACCCAAAGCCGCTGTCAGCAGCACAGGATCTAAGAAACTGCGGTGATTGCTCACCACCAGCACCGGACTCTCTTGGGGAATCCGGTCTTCGCGGTACACAAACGTCTGCGTTCCCAAACCAGCCAGGAAACAGCGCGAAATCAGCAATTTGGTCTCTGAAGACATGGGCGAAAAGACAGGTGCGACGCTATAAAGGTTGATTCCATTCCCACGCAGCTTAACATTACTTTACCAAGTGGGGGCTCCCTCAAAAAGTAGACTTTCCCCTTATGCCTTGGTTTGGTAATCCTGAACGCACCGGTGGCAATCACCTTGGTTTTTTCGCGCGTTTATTTCTAGTCAGCCGGTCAAAACCTTAAAAAACCGGGTTTCTAGGCCTCGGAGTGTGATCGCCAAGTGTTTCGGCAGAAATCCCCCCTCAGAAGCAAAAATTTATCAAGTGTTGTGGCAACTTATTAAAGAATGTTTACAACAACCCCAAAACCAAGTTGCCGCAGCTAAACTTAGAAATTTACAGTGGGCATTGACGCACTGTCAAAGTATTTTTGGACAAGTCGTAATAGCAATCTCGCGAGGCATCAAATGAATAACATCCAAAACTATCGCCTTAAATGTACCCTCACCTTTGGCGACATTTACGGTCAAATCATTGTTTGGCTGATAGTCATCTTCCTAAGTCTAGCGTCGGCACTCGCCTTGTGGAGTAGCGCCCGCCAAATTTACGCCTTGGCTACTGTCGGCTTGATTTTAGTGCTGTCTCTGCCCTTCTTGCTGTTTGCTTTCGTTACAACTCTGCTAAATAACATTGAAGTGCTTGCTGTAGAACCCGGTACGGAACCTCAACCTTCTGCAACGGGAAATCAGCCGCTTCAGAACCCTGCCGAAAGCGCCGGCTAGTCCAATTTGAGATTTTAACTTTTGATTTTCCATTCAAATCAAAAGTTAAAAAACTTCCTGCTCTTTTGGTAGGAAGTTTTTTTTTGCGTCACGATAAGTTGAGCAGAACACTCAAAATAATTCAAAAAAATGCTAGAACACGACGTAATCATTGTAGGCGGCGGTTTAGCAGGTTGCCGCGCCGCAGTAGAAATTGCCCGGACTGACCCCAGTTTAAAGGTAGCTGTCGTCGCCAAAACTCACCCGATTCGATCGCACTCCGTCGCAGCCCAAGGTGGCATGGCGTCCAGCCTGCAAAATGTCGATCCTGAAGATAGTTGGAAAGCCCACGCCTTCGACACAGTAAAAGGTTCAGACTATTTAGCCGACCAAGACGCGGTAGAAATCCTCACGCGGGAAGCCCCCGGTGTAGTTATAGATTTAGAACACATGGGAGTCCTCTTTTCCCGCCTCCCAGACGGCAGAATTGCCCAGCGCGCTTTCGGCGGACATTCCCACCGCCGCACCTGCTACGCCGCCGACAAAACCGGTCACGCCATCCTCCACGAATTAGTCAACAATCTGCGCCGTTACGGGGTTCACATCTATCAGGAGTGGTATGTCACGCGCCTGATTTTGGAAGAAGGTCAAGCCAAGGGGGTAGTTATGTACCGCCTTCTAGACGGTCAAATTGAGGTTGTCCGTGCTAAGGCGGTGATGTTTGCTACGGGGGGTTACGGTCGAGTTTACAATACCACGTCGAACGATTACGCCTCGACGGGAGACGGTTTGGCGATGACGGCTTTAGCTGGATTGCCGCTGGAAGATATGGAATTCGTGCAGTTTCACCCGACTGGTTTGTATCCCGTGGGAGTGCTGATTTCCGAGGCTGTGCGGGGCGAAGGCGCTTATTTGATTAATTCCGAGGGCGATCGATTTATGGCGAATTATGCCCCGTCGCGGATGGAATTAGCGCCCAGAGATATCACTTCGCGGTCAATTTCCATAGAAATTCGCGCCGGCCGAGGAATTAATGTTGATGGTAGTGCCGGCGGCCCCTTTATCTACCTCGATTTGCGGCACATGGGACGCGAAAAAATCATGAGCAAAATTCCTTTTGCTTGGGAAGAAGCCCACCGTTTGTTAGGAATTGATGCCGTAAATCAGCCGATGCCCGTGCGCCCTACCGTTCACTATTCAATGGGGGGAATTCCTACTAATGTTAGCGGGCAAGTTCGCAGCAGTCCTGAGGGTTTGGTAGACGGTTTCTTTGCAGCGGGGGAAGCAGCTTGCGTGTCAGTTCACGGCGCCAACCGTTTAGGCAGCAATTCGCTGTTGGAATGCGTAGTTTACGGCAAAGTTACTGGCGCAACTATAGCACAATTCGTACAAAATCGCAAGTTACCTGCCGTAGACGAACAGCGTTATATTACGGAAGCAAAAGAGCAAATTCAGGCACTTTTAGAACGTCCCGGAAAATACCGAATCAATCAAGTTCGGCAGCAGTATCAAGATACTATGACTGAGTATTGTGGCGTATTTCGGAGCGCCGAATTGATGCAGGAAGGTTTAAAAAAATTGGAAGATTTAGAGCGACAATATGAGGATGTTTACTTAGACGATAAAGGCAAATTGTGGAATACGGAAATTGTGGAAGCTTTGGAGTTGCGGAGTTTGATAATTGTCGGAAAAATGATTTTAACTTCTGCTTTAAACCGACAGGAAAGTCGGGGAGCTCATTCGCGGGAAGATTTTACTGAGCGCGATGACGGGAATTTCTTGAAACATACAATGGCGTATTATTCACCTGCGGGGATTGATTTGGCTTATATGCCGGTGGCAATTACGATGTTTGAGCCACAGGAACGAAAGTATTAAGTTTTAGGGTGGGCGATGCCCACCTTACTAATTAAACGGCAAAAAAAGGGGATAAAGAAAACAATGCGCGAACTTCGCGAAAAGGAATTTAAGAACGAAGAAGCCCAACGAACTTTAACAAGCGAGTAGCTAGTGGCTTTGATAGTTGATGCACTCATTGATGCAGGCATTATCGATAAACGAAGGGTTCCAGAAGCCATCCAAATCGCTGCTGAAGAAATCGAGGTTCGTAAAGCTCTAGGTGACTACTTACTGAGTGCTCTCGCCTTGTAGATTGCTTTAGGATGCACGGGTGAGAAGCGATTGTAGAAGATGCAAATGTGGTATTAATTTGTAGGGCGCACCTAATTTATTCATTTGGAAAGTCGTCTCAGGATTTCTGCACCTCACAACTAAAAAATGCTAGCTTAGGATAAGTCTTGCTAAAATAAATACAAAATATCGTGATTATAAGTAGAAAAGAAATATGAGTAAAACCACACAGACATCTCAATTCCAGCAAGCTCTTGAAGCTGTAGAAGTTTTATCATTAGAAGATCAAGCTATGCTTCTAGATATTCTTCAGAATCGTCTGCGACAACAGCGACGAAATGAATTACTCAAGGAAGTGGCAGAAGTTCGTCAAGAGTATGCTGAGGGCAATGTTAAATTTGGGTCGGTAGCCGATTTTATGGCGGAGTTGGATGATTGATGAAAATTGGTTGGACTCCCAAATCTATTCGTACTTTCAAAAAGTTAGTTCGTAAAAATCCTCAGCTTCGCCTTTTAATTGAAGCTACGCTTGAACTTTTGTCTGAAGACTGCTTTAACCCCAGCTTGCGAACTCACAAACTGACAGGAGATTTATCGGGTATTTGGTCGTGTTCAATAGATTATGATTATCGGATTTTATTTGAGTTTGTGACCAATCCCGAAAATGATGAGGAAGCTATTTTATTGCTCAAAATGGGATCTCATGATGAAGTCTATTAAGATTGATCGCCCTTTTCCCCAATTCTCTCTCACCCGCCAGCATTCTCCCTAACTTCCTCCACAGATAAACTTAACGCCTCCGCCACTTGTTCGACACTCAAACCCATTTCCAACAATCGGGGAATTGCCTCCCTTCTTGCCTGAAATTCAGCTTGTCGTGCCTGTTCTGCACTCTCGGCTCGCAATCTTTCTTGTTCAGCTCTTTCCCGCTGTTGTTCCCCTCGCAATCTCTCTAATTCTGCTCTTTCATCGCCAATCAACAGCAAATTACCTTCCTCGTCCCACCAGCGCAGCCAAAGCATGGTTTGATTTTGATAACTGCCTTGCCAAAGTCCCAATTCTATGCCTAAAGATGCAATGGGAAAATGACCGCGCTGATTGAGTTCTAACAGTTGATAATACCCGTCAATCAACCGATAAACTTCTAATCTGCCATTATTAACTTGGTAGATGCCGTAATAGGGAATTCGCATCACCCGCTCGTAAACCCAAAACTTTCCCGGTTTAGTGACTACCCCTTCATCGGTGCGAGATAAAGGAGTACGATCGCGCTCTTCATCTCCGTTCCCGCTGGCAAATTCCAAAGCAATTAACGGTGCTATGTGTTCCCGCCACAGCACGTAGGAACGCCGAATTTGACCGTCAATGTTAGGAGGTACATTCGGAACGTAAAACCAATCAGGAGCTTCTGCACCTTGTTCCGGCGGTTCAGTTTCTCGCCAGTAAATGCCACAGTCTTGACCGATCGCATATTGTCCGTCAGGATGCCGCTCCTGCAAAATTTGCCCGATCGAATCAGTTAAAATTAAACTCTGCGGATGCTCCTGAAAATTTTTCACAAAAGTACCGTCTGACTCTGGTAATTGAGTGTGGTCTGGAAAAGCAGGAGGTAGAACAACGCGGTTAACGCTAGTAGTCATAATTCCCTCCGAGGTCTTACATAATTGGTAATTAGTAATTGGTAGTCGGTAATAGGACGCTGGGGGCTAGGGCTGAGAAACCCGGTTTCGACCTGTATATGTCGTCGCTCAACCAAGATTTCTCGTAGAAACCGGATTTCTTCTCCTAAGCCCTGCGTAATTAAGAAGAAAGCGAGTAATTTTGAGTTTAAATTATTAAGTTTTTAACTTAAAACTTTTTCACTGACAACTCAAAACTCTTTCACTTAAAACTTTCCTTAAGGTTTTGGTAGCGCACCTTCTGGACTAGGAGAAGCAGCCGGTTCGGGAGTCGTCGTAGCCGCAGGAGAAGGCGAAGGAGTGCCACTAGCTAACTGATTTATTTGGTCTTTATAGTTAGGAGGAGCTAACTCAGTAGCTCGATCGAACAGCGTTTTTGACTCATCTGTTTTGCCCTGTTCCTTCAGCACGATCGCTTTTCCTAAAGTGGGGCGAAAATCTTTGGGATTAGCCTTAGCCGATTCGTCATAAATGGCGATCGCCTCCTCGTAGCGCTTCTGCACAGCATAAACCTGTCCCAAAATCAACTGCACTGAAGTTACATCAACACTTTCCGGTTTCGCCAGATTTGCAGCCGGAGCAGCCTTCAGCGTATCTTGCAGCAGTCCGATCGCAGCTTCTGGCCGCTGCTGCACCAGCAGCAAATTCACCAACCCCTGCAAAGCCTTAATTTCCCCAGGCTTAGACGCTAAAATTGACCTGTAAGCTTGAGCAGCCCCTTCGCGATCGCCCGTGCGTTCCTTAGCCTGAGCCAGCAAAATTCCGTATTCAGTAGTCTCAGGATTCAGCGAAGCCAACTTTTCCAAAGGAGCGATCGCATCCTTAATGTCCCCCACTCCTTGTCCGATCAACTCCAGCCGCACCTGCAACAATCCCCGCAAAGCCGTTACGTTGTCAGGTTCCCGCTGCAAAACCAATTCGTATCCCCTAGCTTGAGCTTGCAGCAACTCTGATTGCTTCTCCCCTGACTGCGCCGTCTGAGTAGGTGTTGGAGTTGACGTACTTTGGGCTTGGCTGGCCTTGAGAATACTGTCCAAAATGGGAACCAGAGAAAATCCCAAAAAAGCGATGAGCGACAGCACCACCACCACAGTAATCAACCCACGACGCTTATTTGCTTTTTCCATAATTCAACTATCCCAGCTTAAAACCTACTATTTTCTAAGAATTAACGCATCGCCCGGGGGCGTCTGCCATTTAACTAGATCCATGCAACCATAAAAGTTCTTAACTTCAAAGTCCGAACGGACAAAGCAGCCTTTTACTTGCAGCTAATATGGTAACAGACCCACAACTCCATGCTAGCTAAACAATTTTGGACACTCAGACCCGCAGCCCCAAGGACTGCGGTGTCTGTCCAATTTAGTCTGGTCAAGCTAAAAATTACCGAAAATATGGCGGATCAGGCCGTTAGGTAATTGGATTAAGTAAAATAGGCAAGCTGAATATCCTAAATGCTATTAGCCAGCAACTCCAGCTCAGCGCGATCGGCGATCGATCGGTCAGCAACTCCCAAAGTCCTTGCTCACAAGGATTTTAGCAGCCAGCGAACCGATCGGCACTCGTAGCGTTGAAAGTTGGCGTTGACGGGTCACAACCAGACCGCCGGGCGCCAGCCCCAAGTCAGGTGCTAGTAGTTTTTAAAGCAGTTTCTTCAGTTTATTCCTAATTTCCCTTAAGGGATGTGTCTCCGCTGCAAGGAGTTTTTATGAACCCCTCTCCCAACCGGTCTTCCAAATCGTCCAAATCTACTTCAACTCGCAAGGCTCAGCCCAGCGAACTGGCCGTCAATCCGCCTAAAGATACAGATTCCATTCCTGAGACACCAGACGAAAGTTCGGTGCCTTCGGCGTTGGCTGCACCTGTTGACCAAAATCAACCGGCAACGCCAACAGACGCCCCAGCGTCGAAGGATAGGCTGCAACGACCACGCTACAGTTCTGCCCTCGACAAGGACAAAACAAAGCCACAAGACCAGCCCAGCAATGCTCCTGCACCCCCGGCGCCTGCTGCGTCTTCGACACCTGTCAGCGATACTCCAGCCGTAGCAGTCGCACCGCCGGCAAGCGCCGATCCTGCTGCTAACGAAAGTCAGGCCACTGAGGACATACCCTCCGTCATGCGCCAACATCCCATTCCCCCCCCCAGCGAACCCAGACAGTACCGAGCTGTTGGTTTGGTGCGGGGCCGCTACACGCCATCAGAAGAGCAATTCACCCGGGGTATGTTGATAGCTGCTGACGGAACTGCCATCGATGCAGTTTTGCTGGGTAGAGTCATGAGTTTAGTTAAAAATCACCTGGAGCTCGAACAAGAACACCTGTGGGTGGTTTATCCGCGTACCAGACAAGAAGACGGCAACTTGCACGCCCAGATTATGGGGGTTTGGGAGCCGGAAACGCTCAAGAAACCTCCCGAACCGTCCTCTGATGAGGAGGAAAATCAGGAAGCAGCGGAGATTGAGGCTAGTGGCGAAGCATCGACCGCATCTTTGCCTCCCTCGGAACCTGATGTTGAAGATGGCTATTTTTCGATTAGAGGTGAGGTCATTTATCAATCCCAAGACGAAGAAAAGTATGTCATCGTCAAAATCAAGCAAGCTCCCCGCAAGAATGACGACAAGATGAAGTTTTTTAAACTGAAACTCAAGGGAGATTTAGCGACAAAAGCGATCGGGTTTTTTTGGGATTTCCATGTCAAATTGAAAGCTGACAGTCTGATGATTGAGCAGGCTAATAATATTGGGGCACTGCCGATTAAAAAGCGGAAATTCCCCCCTGGCAGCAAGCCGCCCGGTGGCTTCAAAGGAGGAGGGAAGCGTCCGTTTACTCCTAGGCCCAGCGGTGACGGTACTCCTGTAGGGCGTCCTACCATCAAGTCCGCAGCAGCAGCACCACCGCCTGTCCCGAAGGAACCTCTTCCTAAGCCGGTTAAGAAGCCTAAGCCGATCGAGGGATAAAAAATAGTCAAAGTAAAAATGCAAGATTAAAGGTTGTTTTAACCTTTAATCTTGCATTTTTACTTTAGTTGCTTATGGTACTTCTGTACATGAGCGAGTAGGCTCTGCGCTACCAGCTCGCCAATTTGGACAGGAACAGCGTTTCCGATTAAACGACCCAGTTTGCTGAAACAGACACGCTCGCCAGGAGCTAGGAAGCGGTAGTTTTCGGGAAAAGTCTGAAGGATAGCAGCCTCTCTTAGAGAGATTGCACGATCCTGTTCCGGATGTCCGAACCGACCATTTCCGTAGCCGAAGCATTGGGTTGTGATCGTTGGAGCCGGGGCGTCCCACTTCATACGACCATACACGCTAGCATAAGTTTGCCCGGATTTCTTACGATGACATGGTGCCAGCAGTGAATCATCCCAGTCATGCCATGTGCCTCCGGGTTTTGAGGCTCTGATTCGGCGGAGGTTCAGGTCACTTAGTGAGGATGCGGTATGAAGGGCGTCATTTGGATCGGAGCATCCGGCTGCTAAGGCGGGTAGATGGGAAATGGCCTCACGCACAGTTGTGCAGGATCGTCTAGAAAAGATTGGAGGTACTAATTCTACTGGCCCGAATCGGGACGCTAGCAGCACAAGCCGTTTACGAGTCTGTGGAACTCCATATTGAACACAATCTACAATACTGCAACTGGTCGCATAGCCTTCGAGGTCCTTCAAAAAATCCTTGAAAACTTCATGCTCTAAAAGCTGTGGCACATTCTCCATCGTTACGAAGTCGGGTTGAGTCTCCCGTACCAACCGACCGAAGTCGGATACGAGAACCCACTTAGTGTCCTGGCGTTTCTGGCGTCCCTTACGGCTGTAAGTCGAGAATGGTTGGCAGGGCGCGCAGCCGGCCAGCAAACGCAATGTCCCATCGCCAAAAATATCTGCAAGTTGGGAACCAGATAGCGAGCTGACATCCTGCTGGACGAAAAGGGCGTCGTTGTTGCTCTGGTATGGGAAGCGACATTGTGGATCGATGTCGATGCCCGCAACAACCTGAATACCTCCTCGGATCAGTCCATGCGTAAGACCACCCAAACCGCAAAACAAATCGATGCAGCTAATGGCTGTACTCCCCCGATCAGTATGAGGCTCTTTGCGTATGTCAGTGCCGACAATAGTCTCATCTTGATTCATGCCTGTGCTCATTTAGGTCGCTTCTCCGGCATTAGGAACTCATGTGCATCTATGGATAACTTGAAGCAATTTACAACCTCTCTCAGATACAATGCTGTTCGTTGAGTGAGCTCACGGAGATCGCTAACTGTAATATTATTGCCACTCTCTGCAAATGATAGATTACCGTGTGCTAGTTTGTTCCGAAAACTTCTGATCAGGGAAAGTGCGCCTTGCTCATCCCGAAATGGTTGTTTGACAGCACGATTAGCCTTAGAACTTATCTTTAAGGACAATCCTAGACGTTTACTAAGTTTGTAAATCTCCTCATAGTCCCAATTTCCACCTCCACCTTTTTCAACTTCAAAGGTTGATATGGGGAGTGCTTGCACTAGGTGATCGCAGAGGTTCAATGCAGATTCCAGGCGATTGTCGTAGTTGATATCAGTATGAGTGCGTGCGGTACATCGCACCCACTCACGGCGCAACTCAATAGACAAGTCGTTGGGCCGCCAGCTCTTATTAACCACTGCTTTAGATACGGCATCTACGCACCGAGTAATAGTTGACTCGACAAGATTGTAGAGCTGTAAGTAAACACTCGAATAGAGGATTTTCTGCTGTTTCGGAGTGATCGTAGCTTCCCCAATTTGTGGAGCTCCTCCCTGCACTTGTTTCTGTATGGACTCAAGCAGGTCAAGGTAAGTTTCGATTTCCTGTAAACGTTCTTCAAAAGCTTGGCTCAAATCCTCCATCCTCAATCTCCAAGTAAACGATCGCGAACGAAATTTATACGAGCCCTGAGTCTGCCTATGGCGTTCGCACCGTCAGCGCCGGTCACTTTTGTAAAGTCCTTGCTGTTCAACCATTGTTCAGCATTGATCGATTGGTTAGCTATATCAGGCCGTTGCTGAAGTGCCAGATAGCTTCCAATGGCTATAGCTTCAAAACGCGATCGGTATGTCGCCTGACCTTTAGGTGTTTTGCGGAAGCCCCACGGGAAGTTGTGTGATACAAATTCTATTATGTCTTTGAACCGTTGCTGGTAGACCTCAACTTCATCTGGGTGCTGTTTAAAATGCGCGTTCATCTTCTTCGTATACTCGAAAAGAAACTCTGACGGTTTGTCTCTATAGCCTTCAAGACCGTCGCTATAAGCGAAAAAGCGTGTCACGAGTTCTTCTCTCTCTCGCTCCTTAAGTTGCTTATCTGAGACCGGTGCAAGATGCACAAAGAGCGACTCTTGGGCAAGTGAAATAACAAGCTCTTGGAAAAGCCCTCCCAGTGCACCTCTACGCACCTCAGCCTTGTTCGCTATCTTGCTTCCTGTGTTAATTCGCTCAAAAAGATCAAATCGTGCTTGCTCATCGGCGTGCTCATTGAGCACGATCCCTCTGATGGAACGGTTCTTGATTTTTCGTTGCCGAGATTCGGGGAAATCTTTAAATCTAAATCCGGACAGCAGCGTCATTTCTTCTAAATTACCTAGAGCAAAATCCCCAAGAAGGAACGCCTCAATCGTCCTCAGGCGTTGTGATCCGTCAACAATTTCGAGCTTACCTGTTGCTGGGCTTTCCCAGAAGAAAAGGAAAGGGATCGGAAGCCCCATCAAAAGTGACTCAATGAAGCGGGACTTACGCCAATCCTCCCAAGTATCCTCGCGCTGATAATCTGGAACCTCGAAATCCCCATTTTTCATCTTTGAAGCCAGAAGCTCAACAGAAAATTCTGTTAGATAGAATTCAATTCTTTTCGACTGGTGAACGATTTGCTCTTCGGCAGCGGCAACCTCCTGATCGGTAAACTTAGACTGGTTCTCGTCGATCATCTTTGAATATCCTCTTGTGGTTCATTCAAGTTATAATCCGTCACTTTAGTCAAGGGACTGTCTATTCGAGCCTCACTTGGGCGCCCCACAAATCTTGCGGGAGAAATACTCTGTCAGTGGGTAGGGGAGCAACTGGGGCCGTGAGGGTAAATTGACCCGCTTCAATTTGCTGCTTCAATTCCAATGCTACTTGCCGGGAGAGAAACATACTCGCAACGGGGGCGGCCCGTACTGGTTTGCCATCGATGATGAGTTAGGTATGACGCCGGGAACCTCTCTGTACTTTCAAGGAATAAAAGTTAGAAAGGCCAAGCCGAGCGCCGGATTCGATGTCGCGTCCAAATGGAAACGTAACTATCAATGATGGACGGTTGACGAAGCCGGGTTTATCCTAACAAATCTAGGCCCTTTACCGCAAGCGATCGGTGCCTATAAACAACGGATGGGAATTGAAGAAATTTTTCTGGATTGTAAAACAGGAGGCTATAATTTAGAGCGAACAGGATTAACAGGAAACCGACTAATTAAGATAATTTTATTAATGACAATTTCCTATAGTCGCGACATCATTGAACGTACTATAGTCAAAAGAAAGCATTTACAAAAATATGTTTCTCGAACCAGGGAACCCCAAAGAACTTATCGCAGACGTAGTACATTCGGGAGTGGGAATGATAGCCCAGACGGGGTGAGAACTCCGTCAAAAGCCCCACCCGTGGCGGATTTAGCGAACTTGAGTTCTCAAAAGATGGGGTCAAAATTGTTAAGTAGCCCCACGAAGAAATAATGTTACCTCAATTTTACCAGCTCCATCTATAAAAACAACTCAAACCCACAGAATACCTGACCCTAAAAATTATGGTATATTTGTTACAGCTCCACAAACATGTGTAGTATTGAATTATTGGCTTCTGTCTGGCATTATCCGATTCAGTTTGAAAGTCGCAGGCGCAGCCTACAAAGATTTCTCAAATCGGACTGCCTTGACATAGAGCGCTTGTGGTTCCCGATCGTTCGAGCAATATTGAAGGAAAAATTTAAAAAGAACCAACCTTTAAAGGTAGCTATCGATCGCACACAGTGGCGAGCGAAAAATGTTTTTGTAATTAGTCTAATTTAGGACAAACGAGGTATTCCCTGGTACTGGCAACTATTGGATAAAAGGGGGAGTAGTAACCTGTCTGAACAGCAAGCTCTTATCAGTCCTATTTTAGAGCTATTACAAGATCAATACTCCGGACAGTTTTTGGAACGATACTACAAGCTTACGCGGGGCAAGAATCATAAAAAAGTCGAATTAAATGCCGCGTCAGGGGTGGAGCTGACATTGATTTAATTATCCGCAGTGGCTCAAAGTCAAGCGAGAATAAGCCATTGGGTCATATAAAAACTGTCCGGACTATTGACAAGATTATGAAATCATCATCATAGGCGATGCCTGAATTTGGCAGTGTCAAACTCGCGTGTAGGGCTTTGTGGGAAGGACACAAAGTTTGTTTTTAGGATTAAGCAGGAGCGTTACATCCAACAAGAAGAATCAGATTACACCCACTTATATGACTTGGGCTTACTGCCGGGTACTAGCTTTTACCTGACAGGAGTTAAAGTTACCAAACAGGCATGGTTTTGGTACATTCGATGTGGCGGCTTATTGGCGCCGTAAATATCGCAGCAACGGGGATGATGTTGTGTTGGTACTTCTTAACTAATTTAGGGAATTTGAAGAGAGCGATCGCTACTTTTAAATATCGTATTTGGTTTGAAGCGATGTTTAAGGACTGCAAGACAGGCGGTTATAATAAGCGAGAAGAGTCACGCCAACGACCGGCGTTTAAAAAATTTAATCTTAGTTATTCTTATTGCCTAAACTTGTGCAGTGATCCAAGGTCAAAAACATAAGCTGGGAGGAGCTTCTAAGTATATTGGTCGGTGGATTGAGTGCAGGCGGTCGGAACGCCGTCATAGTAGCTTTTCGATTGTTTATTGGCGTCAATCTTGGGTGATTAGAATGGATTTTGGTCAAGAAATAGTTGCTGAATTAATGAGAGCTAGACCTAACAAACTGCCTTTTTTTGAGAGGGGTTTGAGGGCTATGTCCTTGATTCAATCCGGGTTTTGACGGGATTGTCACCCTGTCGGGGTGCGAACAGCATAAAGGTGCAGAGATTAGGTAAAAACAACCCAACTCTGCACCGTTGAAATCACGGGCGATCGTGCTTTTGGGATCGGCGGACAGTATAAGTGTGCGACTCTGTTTTTGTTAGCAACAATAAAATAGGTCGATCGCTCTTTTTATTCGAGGGCGCTGTTTTTCTTGGATGGCACTCTTTTTCTTGGAGGGCGATCGCCCTTCCTTGTCCCCACCAAGATCCAAATCGCGATCGCGGAAACAATAAGACCGCGACGCTCTTTGGTTGAGGTGAAAAGAATATTTTACTGTTAGTTCTTCCCAAAACCTTTGCCACGATTGGTGGAAGGCATACAAAGACAGTTTTCGAGTTGCGATCGCAAAGTCTCGGTATCCAAACCCTGACCGATGAGAACAAGCTGGTTTTTCCGCTCGCCTTTCCACTGATCGTCATCCATCGTAAATCGCTTGCCACTCAAGTGGAAAATATGCCGTTTGGGACTTTCTTCAAACCACATAATCCCTTTCGCGCGAAACACGTTTGTGGGTAGTTGGTTGTCTAAGAAATATTGAAATTTTCTCAGAGAAAATGGCTTGTCGCTCTGGAAAGAAATTGAGGTAAATCCGTCATTTTCTAAATGGTCAGAGTGGTCGTGACCGTGATGGTTGTGATGGTCGTGATGTTCGTGATGTTCATGACCGTGATGGTCGTGATGTTCGTGATGTTCGTGACTGTGATGTTCGTGATGTTCGTGACTGTGATGGTCGTGATGTTCGTGACTGCTAGGAGTTTCCTCAGATTGGAAATATTTGTCAGATTCAAACAATCCGACGCTGAGGACCAGTGGTAGGGGAACTTGCGATTTTACCGTTCGCAGAATTCGAGCACCTTCCTTGACATCCCGAATCTTAACTTCCAACAAATCTAAATCTGCTTCTTCGACCAAATCAGTTTTGTTGAGGATAATTAGATCGCCGTAAGCTATTTGACTGTAAGCTGCTTGAGAGTTGAACAAATCTAAGCTGTAGTTGGCTGCATCTACTACTGTCACTATCGAATCGAGACGAGTTAGGTCGCGCAGTTCTGTGCCTAAAAAAGTCATTGCTACTGGCAGCGGGTCGGCGAGTCCGGTTGTTTCGACTACCAGATAATCGAGATTTTCTTGACGTTCCAGAACTTTGTAAACTGCATTAACTAAATCTTCATTAATTGTGCAGCAGATGCAGCCGTTGTTCAGCTCAACCATGTTGTCGTCGGTAGTGACAATCAGTTCGTTGTCGATACCGATTTCGCCAAATTCATTTACCAAAACTGCGGTTTTCAAACCCTGCTGGTTGGTCAGGATGTGGTTGAGCAGGGTTGTTTTGCCACTGCCGAGAAATCCTGTAATGATTGTAACGGGCAATCCGTGTTTGGGAGCGTCCATCGCCTGTTCTGTCTCCGACTGAGTTGTAGATTGCATAGCTTGACTGTCAAATAATGTCGATCGCACTTTCTTTGTGGTTCTTATTGTATCTTAATTAGGACAAGACCTCGTAAACCCAGTTTCTGGGAGAACTGTTGGGTTTGGTGCCATGGTATCTACACATCCACCGGCAATCAGCCCGAGAATGCAAAATAAGTGCGCCGCTAATTATCGGCAATTGCTAACGGGGTCGATCGCACTTTTTTATTTTTTTGATAATTTTTTTGTTCCGAGTACCTGTGGCAGTTTGCCTGCAACAAATTTTCCCGGTAAATTCAGCAGCGACAAATTTGTGACAGACTCAAGCTGAGTTGGATCGGCCAATTCCGGCTACTCTATAGCAATCTTCGCATCATTTGCGAATTTCTTACTCCCGATCGAGCGGGTTCTGGGAGGGTTGGGGTGGGGTAAAAAATTTACGACTCCTACAAACAATCAAACAATGAGTGGGGTGGGCGTCCCGCCCGCCCAGAATATGCAATTTAAATGCGCGACAGCTTAAGACCATCAATCAAATTTTTTAGTACATCCCGCATTGAATCTTTCGACCATAGACTCATTGCGATTACCAGACCCACTACCATTTGTGCTGGCAGAATGCGATAACGTTTCTCTTCAACATTAATTTTAGTAATTGCCTGTTCGATTGCAGATGCGGTCATCGCTATCTCTATTGCTTTGAGTATCTCGGTACTTGGGATTTGGGGAGATACTAATGAGAATTCTTTGAGATGCGCGCTAACTTGCTCTCCATTTTTGGACACAATACCTAATTTACCACGGTTTGATCCTTAAATGAACCGTATTGGGGCATATTCTACCCAATTTCTACAGCCGTATAGATTCCCGACATTTTTATAGCTAAGGTTGGTAATTTCTGTCATCACATACCAAGTAGAGTTTTGCGGTAAAGTTTCTGGGTCTGTGGTAACTTCCCAATATCTTCAATATTTTTTTTGCCCAAAATTATTTCTCTTATCAAGCGATTTTCTTGAGTCTTATTGCTAAAAATGCGATTGAATTTGTGCCATTTATTTGGCTTAACCCTCTGCCCTGGTCGTAACCCTACTTCATGATTGCTTCTAATCGCTACAATAAAATTGAGTTTTAATTGTTCTAAGTATCCTCAGAAAATTGTCTCACTTTCTGCATATAGGCCATCAGCTAATACTAGCTCTCTTTGAAATCCCCTGTGGTGAATCTGTTCGACTAACCTCGCTGCAATCTCAGGTTTAGAATAATAAATCTCCTGACTTGAGGCGTGATTTTGGTTTATAAGTTGCAAACATTAACAGAAAAATTATATTATCAGTTAGCTCGCCGGCTGGAAGCGCAACAATTCCATTATCTATCTTTCCGAGTTTCCCTAAATACTCCCGACTCACATGATGGGTACTTCTTCCTTTATGTTTTTCTCCGGCTTCATCAAAAATTACAAATATTTTTGTGATTTTTAATCTTTGTAAAGTAAAACATAGTCTTTGACTTATTAATTGTCAATTTTATTCTTGGATATTTAGTTAAAAAATGATGTAACGATTGTGCATTAGCTAATCCAACTACTTCGGCAATACCTGGTAAAGTTTTACGTTCGATTGGGGAGAAGATCCATACGTGTAGTTGCTTCAAAACCTCAAAAATCCTAACATTTGAAAACCAATTTATTGATGAAGCACAATATTTATCTATAAAATTGATGGTAGGTCGAGGTGGACGGGCTTTATCCATAGATAGCAACTCGGTTTGGAGGATTTTAGGCTATCATACTCCTCTCAGAGTGACAGAATAGCGATAGTTGTTAACAGGGGTGTTGGCAAAAAAGATCTGAGCGGGGGCCTCACAGTTAATTCTTTTTATCCAGAACATACAAATACTGACTTGTTTGTAGAGGCTAAAGTAGTTCAATACCTTAACCATTATAATTAAGGTATCTCTAACTGTGATATCTGTTCATGCCCCAGCCCGAGGTATTTATTACGTTTGGCGTCACTCAAGAAGAGAAATAATTACTAAAGAAAATTACGAGTCCGAAGTGAGCAATCAAACCAGTTGTGCTAAGAACTCTGATTAGGCGACTGAGGCGTAAACTTAAAAGGACTGACCCTAAAGGGTCAGCCGATTCCTCCCACGACTAGAAGCCCTCGGCTTTCTATGGGATTTTCTATAAGCGGTAGTCTTAGATTGTAATGGGGTTGAGAAATTTTTGGTAGAGTGCGTGCGATCGCCTTTAAATTTGAGCCAGAACGATTGCCCGATCGACTAAAAATCACACTCGGCTAACAGATCCGAGCCGAGCACAATATCCCAGCCACTCCACCAACCAACGGCACATCAAGCAACTCAGTCATTGTTGCTCTCCATGAACAAGAGAAAACGACTCGCAACTTGCTGATGCGATTGGTTGTTAGAGGTACGACATTAATTGTTAGCGTCGATGCGTTTTTCAGCTACCAAGTGGTGGGGAACTTGACGCTATAAAACTTGAACCGCAATGCTTGTTTAGAAATCCAACCCGATCCGATATTTTCCCTGTTTATTGCAGATAAAATCTGGTGGCTCTAAACCTTGTTTGGGAACTCTCAGCCCTGTACCCTATCTTTACTGTTTTGAATGCTATGCTGTCAAAGTCCACAATGGTTGTTGCTAAAGGCTTTAGTAAGGTTCCCCTGCGAACCGGTCTGGTTGTTCCATTCATCCTGCAAATCTTCGCGGCCGTAGGATTAACAGGGTATCTGTCGCTGCGAAATGGACAAAAAGCAGTGAATGAACTAGCGACTAACTTGCAAACGGAGGTGAGTAACCGTGTGGATCAGCACCTCGACAGCTATGCCGCTGCAACCCGCTATTTGACCCAAATCAACGGCGAGCAAATTGACCTGGGATTGTTGAACTTACAGGATGCCGATCGCCTAGCTCAATTCTTTGCCAAGCAAGTAAAAACCTATAAGGTTGGCTATATCCTCTACGGCTCTAAAACGGGCGACTTTATCGCATCGGGATATTACCGCGAGTCAACCATTCCCAACAACGGCAATCCTGACATTAGCCTGGTGCTACCGAAGCGGTACGGCAATCCTGATTTGTACAACTACATGACGAATGACCAAAGCAAGCCAACTAAAATGTTTGAAATCACCAAAGCGTATCAGTTCCAGAAGGAAGGCTGGTACGCCAAAGGTGTCGAAACCGGCAAACCAGGGTGGAGCGCGATCTATCAATGGGAGACTAATAACTACCCGTTGTCGATCGCCACGAGTCGCCCCATCTATAACAAGAATGGTCAGTTGATCGGCAGCGTGGGAGTGGAGCAGCGCCTTTCGCAAATTAGTGACTTTTTACGTGAAATTAAGGTTAGTCAATCCAGCAAAGTGTTCATTCTGGAGCGTAACGGATTAATCGTTGCCAGCTCTAGCGATGCGCCCGTGTTTTCCGTGACCAACGGGAAACCTCAACGACTACGGGGCTTTGAGAGTAAGGACCCCCTAATTCAAGCCACGTCCAAGTATCTCCGCGATCGCTTCGGCGCTCTCAAAACCATTCAAACCGTCCAGCAGCTAGACTTTCGCCTCCAGGGTGAGCGGGAGTTTGTTCAAGTAACTCCCTGGCAGGACGAATGGGGATTGGACTGGCTGCTAGTCGTCGCCATGCCCGAATCAGATTTCATGGGACGAATTAATGCCAACACAGTCAACACCATTTGGCTGTGCTTAGGCGCATTAGCACTGGCAACGGTTTTGGGTATCTACACCTCGCGCTGGATTGCTCGACCCATTTTGCTACTGAGTCACGCATCGGAAGCCATCGCCGAAGGAAAACTCGACCAAAACGTCGAAGCCTCTGGCGTTAAAGAACTGGGTGTACTTGCTCAATCCTTTAACCGAATGGCGCAGCAGTTGCGCGATTCCTTCACCGCCCTAGAGCAAACTAACCAGCAGCTTGAACAGCGAGTTGAACAACGCACCGCCGAACTCAAGTCTGCAAAGGAAGCAGCAGACAATGCCAACAAAGCAAAGAGTGATTTTCTTGCCAACATGAGCCACGAACTCCGCACTCCTCTCAACGGTATTTTGGGTTATGCTCAAATCCTCAACCGATCCAAAGCGTTGCCAGCGAAAGAACGTCATGGAGTAGAAATCATTCACCAGTGTGGTTCTCATTTACTGACGCTGATTAACGATGTGTTGGACTTGTCCAAAATTGAAGCCGGCAAACTAGAACTCACACCTAAAGCGATTCACTTTCTCTCATTCCTCCAAGGTGTGGCTGAAATCTGCCGTATTCGTGCTGACCAAAAAGGCATTGACTTCGTTTACGAGCCCGATCGGCAGTTGCCGGAAGGGATTTTTGTTGATGAAAAACGGCTGCGTCAGGTATTACTCAACTTGGTGGGAAATGCGATTAAATTCACCGACAAAGGTTCTGTCACGCTCAAGGTTGCCGTAATTGAGAATCCTCCCAATCCGTCCACTCGCTCTTTCAAATTTCAAATTGAGGATACCGGCGTAGGAATTGCGCCCGATCAATTGGATAAAATTTTTCATGCTTTTGAACAAGTGGGCGATCGCCAGCGCCAAACCGAGGGCACGGGTTTAGGACTCGCCATCAGCCAAAGGATTGTCCAACTTATGAACGGACAAATCCAAGTTAAGAGCCAACCCGGAGTCGGCAGTGAATTTTTTTTTGAGGTGGAACTGGCGATCGCCACCGATTGGGTACAGCAAAACTCCTTCACAACAGGAAAACAAATTATTGGTTACGAAGGACAACGACGCAGCATTCTGGTGGTAGACGATCGCTGGGAAAACCGAGCCGTTCTCGTCAACTTGTTAGAGCCACTCGGATTCCAACTGACTGAGGCAGAACATGGACAAGCAGGATTGGAAAAAATACGACAGTCTCAACCTGACTTAGTAATTACAGACTTGGCGATGCCAGTTATGGACGGCTTTGAACTGCTCAAACAAATTCGCAGTGCCAAGGATTTGCAATACCAGAAGATCATAGTCTCTTCCGCATCAGTATCACAAGCCTATCGACAGATGAGTTTAGATGCAGGGGGGAATGATTTTCTGGCCAAGCCAGTGGAAGTAAGTGAATTATTTAACCTCTTAGCCACTCATTTAGAATTAAAGTGGAAATATGAAATTACAGCTTCAAACGAGTCTGGTTCATCCACCCCAGCGACTCAATTAGAGAACCCAGAAGGGCGGATTATTCCTTCCCCAGTAGAGTTAAATACATTACTAGAAATGGCACACAAAGGCAACTTAAAACGGCTCCGAGAACACACAGAGCATATTGCTCACTCTAACCCTGGCTACGCAGATTTTGCCTCACAAATTATTCGGCTTGCCAAGCAATTTAAAGCCGAAGAGATTGAAGAGTTGCTACAACAACACCTCACAGAGAAGAAAGCCGATGTCTAGTCCTGAATTAATTCTGGTGGTGGATGATACCCCTGCGAACTTAGAAGTGGTTTGTGAAACCTTAAGTGATGCGGGGTACGAAGTAGCAACCGCAATCGATGGCGATCGCGCTCTTAAGAGAGTCCAAGCTTATCCTCCCGATCTGATCTTGCTCGACGTTCAGATGCCAGGAATTGACGGCTTTGAAACCTGCAAACGTCTGAAGGCAGATCCGAAAACAGCCAGTATTCCGATCATTTTTATGACTGCTCTCTCGGATGCCGACAGTAAGGTGAAAGGATTTGTCCTGGGTGCTGTGGACTACATCACCAAACCATTTCAAGAACAGGAGGTGCTAGCACGGGTGAAAACTCATTTGCAGCTACGGCAGTTAACTAAAAATCTTGAACAGCGTGTAGCTGAGCAAACGGCTGATTTAGAAGCAGCATTCACACAACTGCAACAGTCTCAGTGTCAGTTATTCCAAACCGAAAAGATGTCTGCTTTGGGCAATTTAGTCGCTGGTGTCGCGCACGAAATTAATAACCCGCTTGGCTTTATTGCTGGCAATCTCAAACCCGCTCAGGACTATATTAAAGACATCTTTCAACTGCTCGCTCTCTACCAAAAAGAACTCCCTTATCCAAGTGACACGCTACAAGCATTCCTGGAGGAAATAGATTGGGAATATTTACAAGAGGATTTACCCAAGTTGATCGATTCGATGCAAGAAGGAGTCGATCGCATTAACACAATTAGTACCAGTTTAAGAACCTTCTCGCGTTCGGATTGCGATCGCCTCATTCCTTACAATATCCACGACGGCATTGACAGCACGATCTTGATTCTCAAGCATCGCCTCAAAGCCAACGAATCTCGCCCGGAAATTCAAGTCATCACAGATTATGGCGATCTGCCACAGGTAGAATGCTTTGCCGGACAGTTGAATCAGGTATTTATGAATCTGCTGGCAAATGCGATCGATGCCCTTGAGGAATCAAATCAAGGACGCAGTTTTGCTCAGATAAAAGCCAACCCCAACCAGATTACTGTCAAGACGGAATTTTCGGAATCTCAGGCAATCATCCGAATTCAAGATAATGGGATTGGCATAACCGAGGCGGTGAAGCAAAAAATCTTTGAGTATCTGTTTACAACCAAAGGCGTAGGGCAAGGAACAGGGCTAGGATTGGCGATAGCTCGTGAAATCGTAGTCGAGAAACACTCTGGAACTCTAGAAGTCAACTCAACTTTAGGTCAAGGTACAGAGTTTGTGATTTCAATTCCCGTCAAGGATCTCGCTGTAAAAGACATTCACGCAAAAATCTGCGTTGAC